>JBKPDW010000342.1:0-4277 GCA_046728115.1 Acidobacteriota bacterium
CCGCTGTGGAGCGTCGGCCGCGCTGCCGAAGCCTGGACCCTCCGCCACACGGAACTCGCGACCCTTGACGCCCGACACGTAACGGATGTCGGTCTTGAACTCCGGCGGCGGCTCGACCAGCGATCCGGTGGTCACCTGTGATGTGCTGGCCTGCGAGTAAAAGATGTGCGTTTCGGGATCAAGGCCGCCGCCGGGCCAGTTCGTTCCGCCACCGGTGTTGCCGATGTTGATCGTGCCGAGGTACGTACCGTTCACATCCCCGAGGACCAGCGGTACGTACGGCGAGTTCTCGTGGCGATACCGTTTGAGATTCTCCAGCGCCTCGGCGCGCAGTTCAGGCGTGAAATCGATCACGTCATCCGGCACGTTCACGAACGCCCGGGCGTAGTTCCAGGGCTTGCCGTGCGCGTCCATCGGGATCGGTTGCGTCGGCGATGCTTTCTCGCCGGGCACGTCACTTGCCGGCACCGGTGTTTCGACGATCGGATAAATCGGCTCGCCGGTCACGCGGTTGAACAGGTACACGTAGCCCTGTTTGCTCGGCGACGCGATGGCCGGAATCGTCTTGCCGTCCTTCACGACGTCGGTCAGCATCGCCGCCGACGAGTTGTCGTGATCCCAGATGCCGTGATGGATGTACTGGAAGTGCCACTTGCGCTGGCCGGTCTTCAGGTCGACGCAGACGAGGCTCTCGGCGAACAGGTTGTTGCCCGGCCGGTGGCCGCCGTAGAAGTCCGAGGTCGGCGTCTCGACAGGCAGATACACGAGCCCGCGCTCCTCGTCCACCGTGATCTGCGTCCACACTCCCGTGTTGCCGTTGATACCCCACGACTCGTTTTCCCACGTGTCGTTCCCGAACTCGCCGGGGCGCGGAATCGTGTTGAACGTCCAGAGCAGCTTGCCGGTCCTGACGTCGAACGCGCGGACGAGACCCTTGGTGTTGTTGTGGGTCACGACCGTCATCCCTTCCTTGAACGACGAGCCGACGATGACGACGTCCTTCACCACCGCCGGGGTGGCGTGGAGGCCGATTTCACCCGTCTCGAGATCGATCTGCTGCCCTTTGCCGAACACGGCGCCCTTCTTCAGATCGACGACGCCGTTCTCGCCGAAGGACGGAATCATCGCGCCGTTCTTCGCGTTCAGCGCGATCAGGCGGTAGCCGGTGGTGACGTACAGAACGCGCTCGTCGCCCTTGCCGTCGGTCCAGTACGACACACCGCGTCCCGAGAGCTGACGGGGCGCGATCGCGGCGCGGTTGCCCTCGCGATAGCTGTGCGCCCAGACCAGCTCGCCCGTTTTCCCATCCAGCGCGATGACCGAACGCCGCGTACCGGCCGTCGTGTACAGGACGCCTTTGATGGCGAGCGGCGTGCCCTCCAGCTTGTACTCGGGCCGCGTGCCGAGGTTGTCGGTCTTGAACCGCCATGCCACCTCGAGCTTGTTGAAGTTGTCGGCGTTGATCTGATCGAGCGGCGAGTACTTGGTGCCGTGCACGTCGGCGGTGTAGTGCGTCCAGTCCCCGTTCTTCGTGCTGGGAACGTAGCCCTGGCCTGACGAACGAACGGTCATCCAGGTGACGCCGACCGCCAGTGCCGCCAGCACGAGCGCGGAACGTCGAAGTGTTCGCGACATCGTTCTTTTCTCCAGCTGATTGATGGTGTAACTGCGCGAGCTACAAACGAAAAACGCAGAACCCGCGGAACCCGCAGAGCTCACTGTTTTCTGCGTGTTCTGCGGGTTCTGCGTTGAACGTCGTTCCCAGTCGTGCCGACTACGCTGCAGCCGTGGACTTTTTGGCGAGCACGTCGCCGAACACCTGCACGGCCTTCTGCATTTCTTCCATCGTGCCGAGCGAGATTCGCGCCATCGTCTTCTCGAACGGCGGGAAGTCGCGTGCGACCATCACGCCCTTGGCGCGGCAGGCCTCACGGAACGCCTTCGCCGGCGTGCCGATGTTCACGAACATGAAGTTGGCCTGGCAATCGGTGGGCTTCATGCCGCGATCCGCGAACCACTTCATCGCGAAGTCGCGCACCGCCTTGTTGCGATTGCGCTCGTTCGCGGTGAAGCTCGCGTCCTGCGCGATGGCGGCTGTGGCCGCTGCCATGCCGAACACGTTGAGCGATCCCGTGCCGCTCGACCCGACCCACGCCCGCATCTTGCGAATCGTTTCGGGATGCCCGATGGCGTAGCCCTGACGGAGTCCGGCCATGCCATAAGCCTTCGAGAAGGTTCGCGCCACGATCACGCGCGGGTTCTCGACGGCGATCGGCACGTGCGTTTCGTGATCCGGATCCGTCACGTAGTCGAAATACGCCTCGTCCACCAGAACCGTCGTCTCGGGCGACGCGCTGTTCAACTTCGACATGAAGTCGCGCGTCGCCTTCGCGCCGACGTATGTGGCCGTCGGATTGTTCGGATTGCAGTAGAACACCAGGCCCGCGCCCTTGGCCGCCGCCAGCATCGAATCGAGATCGATTTTGAACTCGGAGTTCAGCTTGACGCCGCGGACCGGGTTGCCGATGAGCTCGGCATAGCCGGCGCATTCCTCGTAGGTCGGAATGGTGCCGACGAGCGGTTTGGTCTTCGCGGTGAACACCTGCGTGGCCGCACGCAGAACCTCCGTGGAGCCTTCGCTGAGCAGCACGTTCTCGGGCTTGACTTTGAAGTGCGCGCAGATGGCTTCGGTCAGCTCGCCCGCCTGGTTCGAGTACCGGCCCGGCTTGGTGCCGCCCTCGAGCAGGCCGTGTACCGTATCGAGCACTTTCTTGCCGGGTCCAACGGGGTTTTCGTTGCTCGCGATGCAGATGACGCCCTTCTCCACCGCCTGGAGGTTGGGTTCGAACGCGGACCACACGCTATTCTCACGGCCGCGGCCCCAGATGTTGGCGGTCAGAGCCGCGCCCGCACCGATTCCGACGTCTCTGACAAAACTTCGTCGCGTAAGCGCCATGGTTCCTCTACTCCTTCCCCGACGAGGTCGTCGTCGTGGACTTGAGCACGCTGCGGAACACCTCGGTGGCCTTCTGCATCTCCTCCATCGTGCCCAGGGAGATGCGCGCCCACTGTTTTTCGAGCGGCGGGAAGTCGCGGCCGACCATCACGCCCTTCGCGGCGCAGGCGTCGCGGAACGCCGCCGCCGTCATCGTTTTGCCGATGTCGGTGAAGATGAAGTTCGTCTGCGATTCGGTGGAGGTGTAGCCCAAGTCCGCGAGCGCCTTGATCGTGAAGTCGCGCACCGCCTTGTTGCGCGCGCTCTCCTCCTTGATGTGCTGCGGATCCTTGAGCGACGCGACCGCCGCCGCCACGCCGAACGTGTTCACGTTGTACGGCATTCGATACGCCGCCATCTTCTTGATGGTCGCCGCGTCGCCCACCGCGTAGCCGATTCGCACGCCGGCCATGCCGTACGCCTTCGAGAAGGTGCGCGCGACGAGCACGCCGGGCGTCGACAGCGCGAGCGGAATAGCGGTTTGGAAGCTCGCGTCGGTGCAGTAGTCGCAGTAGGCTTCGTCGAGCAGGATCGCCGTGGTCGGTGAAGCCTTCTTCACGGCCGCCACGAAATCGCCGATCTCCTTCGCGCTATTGATCGTCGCCGTCGGGTTGTTCGGGTTGCACAGATACACGAGCCCCGCGCCGTTCACGAGCGGCAGGAGCGCGTTCAAATCAGTCCGGAGCGTTTTGTCCGTCACCGGCGCCGTCTTGACCGTGTAGTTGAGCACGTTCTTCGCAAAGCCCGCCGGATCGCCGTAGGTCGGCGACGGGATGACCAGGTGTTTGGTCGGCGACAGGAACACGCGTGCGGTGTTCTTCAGCAGTTCCTGCGAGCCAACGCCGAGCACGACGTTCTCGCGCTTGGCGCTGTAGATCTTCGCGATGAGGATCTCGAGGTCCGCATCGAGCGGGGTGCTGTTGAAGGGGTAGCGATTGGCCTCGGGGAATTTCCCCAGAATCGCATCGATCGCGGCCTTGCCCGGGCCGAGTGGATTCTCATTGCTGCTGATTCGAATTGGCTCCACTCCAGGAGGGAGTTGCGGACGTCCCATGCGGCCGCCCTGACGGCCTTGCTGCATGAGTGCCACGTGTTCTTCGTGGCCATGCGCGGCCAGGAATTCGGCAGCGTGCGATGGACGACCCACTCTCAGACCCTGAAGGAAACCGCGGCGCGACACCGACATGGGATCCTCCTTCAGCTACAGACCACCCCTCGACTCTCGCTCAGGGCGATCCTGTCTCTTATACACATCTGACGCTGCCGACGACTCCACTAATGT
>JBKPDW010000343.1:0-22395 GCA_046728115.1 Acidobacteriota bacterium
AACGCAACGCGTGTTTCGGATGCCTGATGGCTGATGGCTGGCGGCTGAATCGCATCAGCTGATCCGCCTGAGGGAACCTTTTGCCCCAAGCGATGACCCAAGAGCCATTTCGCGATCTCGTCCAGAAGTTCGGCAACGCCCTGTCCATGCTCAGCCGAAATCTCGAAGACGGGCTCGAAGCCGAGCTGATAGAACTCCATGGCCGAGTCGCGGGCGCGTTTGTCGTCCATCTTGTTGATCGCCAGGAGCACCGGCCGGCCCGACTGACGCAGCGTCTGGGCAATCTCGTGGTCCGCAGGAACGAGGCCTTGTCGGCCGTCCACGACAAAGACCAGCAAATCGGCGTGCTCGATAGCCCAGGTCCCCTGACGAACGACGAGTGCATGGAGCGGATCCTCGCTGGCGCCAAACAGGCCACCGGTGTCGAACACATCGAAGACAGCCGAACGCCAGGCAGCAGGTCGTGACAGGGCGTCGCGCGTCGTTCCTGCCACAGGCGCCACAATCGCTCGACGGCTTCCAGTGATTCGGTTGAACAGGGTGGACTTTCCGACATTCGGCCGGCCGACGAGAACAACGGATGGGTTCTCACGCGGCATTTCTGGAGTTCACTTAGCCTCAGCCTTGACAGCGTAAGTATCACAATCTATAGTATTTAGAGGCAAGCAGGAGACCCTAAGCATGATCAAGGTCGACATCGTCAACGAAGTGTCGAAGATTGCCGACATCACGAAGGTGAAAGCCGAGGTGGCGGTGGACGCGGTGTTCGACGCGATGCGGATCTCCATGCAGCGCGGAGAGCGCATCGAGCTGCGAGGATTCGGGGTCTTCCAGGTGAAGCCGCGCAAACGCGGCATCGGGCGCAACCCTCGGACCGGCAAAGAAGTGCGCATTCCCCCAGGCCGTACCATTCGATTCAAGCCCGGCAAAGAACTCCAGAACATCGGTTAAGTGGAACCTGTTCGCGACGAATCCCCGGCAGCCCCGCCGCCGTACGTGTGGCAACCGCCGATGGCGAAGTTCCGGGACCGCGTGTGGGTGCACGTCGTGCTGTTCGTCGCCACGCTGGCGGCCACGACGTTCGTCGGGGGTGCTCACTACGTAGGGTACGTGTCCGACTTCTCGAACCGCGTTCCAGCCCAGTCGCTCGGACACTTTATTCTCCACGGATTCTGGTACAGCGGCACGATCCTCGCCATCCTCGGCTGCCACGAACTGGGGCATTACCTGACGTGCCGGTATTATGACGTGGACGCGTCGCTGCCTTTCTTCCTGCCTGCGCCGCTCCTGTCCGGGACACTTGGGGCCTTCATTCGAATTCGCGAGCCGATCCCGAGCAAGCGCATGCTGTTCGACATCGGCATCGCGGGACCCATTGCAGGGTTTCTCGTCGCAGTGCCGACGCTGATTTTCGGAATCTCGATGTCCCACATGGTCCGCATTCCGCCCGACTTCGCAGGCCTCGAGCTGGGCGAGCCGTTGCTGTTCAAGCTGTCGTCGTGGTTATTGTGGGGCCCGGAGCGGGAAGGCTTTTCTCTCAACTTGCATCCCATGGCCTTCGCGGCCTGGTGGGGCCTGCTCGCGACGGCGCTCAACCTGTTTCCGATCGGTCAGCTCGACGGCGGGCATATTTCATACGCGGTGCTGGGCCAGCGATCGACCTACTTGACGTTCCTGATGGTGGCCGTGGCCGTCGCGCTGTCCGCGTTCTTCTCGTCGAGTTGGATCGTGTGGACGGTGTTGACGGTCGCGATGCTGTACATGTTCGGGCCGCGGCATCCGCGGGTGTTCGACGAGGACGTCCCGCTCGATCGCGCGCGATTGATTCTCGCGGCGTGTGCCCTCCTCATGTTCATCTTGTGTTTTACGCCTGCCCCGATTCGAACGATGGACCTACTCGGAAAATGACCGTTCAGAATTCAGATTGAGTCCAGCGTTTCTGAATTGGTGAATCGAATCACATGACTGATAGGGGATCAACGTCGACAACGACGCGGCGTTGGAGATCGGGGCGAGCGGCGAGCGCGGCCTGAAGCGTCTTCCGGATCCGTCGTCGATTCGTGCCTTTGATCAGGAACTGCGCCCGGTATTCGCCGCGCAGCTTGCCGAGCGGTGCGGGTGCGGGCCCGAGCACGTGCACGTCGCCTCGTTGCCCCTCGCTGTCCCTCACACGCTGAACGATATCTGCGGCATCGTCCATCGCGGCGGTAAACGTTCGAGCGCGGACGATCGTGTTGACGAGCGCCACGAGAGGTGGATACCGCATCGCACGACGGAACAGAAGTTCGCGTTCGTAGAACGCCGGAAAATCCTGGCGGCACGCAAGCTGGATGCTGTAGTGCCGCGGGTACAGTGTCTGGATGATGGCCTCACCGGTGCGTTCTCCGCGGCCCGCGCGTCCGGCCACCTGCGTCAGCAGCTGAAACGTGCGCTCTGAGGCGCGGAAGTCAGCGAGGCCGAGCCCGACGTCAGCCGAGACGACGCCGACGAGCGTCACGCGCGGGAAGTCGTGTCCTTTGGCGATCATCTGGGTGCCGACGAGCACGTCGATGTCGCCATTACCGAAGCGGCGCAGGAGCGAATCGAGCGCGCCGCGGCGGCGGATGGCATCGCGGTCGAGCCGCGCAACCCGCGCCGACGGCGCGATGCGCGTGATCTCGGCTTCCACGCGCTCGGTGCCGAACCCGGTCTGCTCGAGATAGGTTCCCGCGCACAATGGGCACACCGACGGCACGCGAGCGCTGTAGTTGCAGTAGTGGCAACGAGCCCGGCGCGCGGAGCCTTCGCCGTGCACAACGAGCGAGACGCTGCAGTTCGGGCAGTCCAACGTACCGGCGCACTGCCGGCAGAACACCGCCGTCGCAAATCCTCGGCGATTCAGCAGGACGAGCGATTGCTCCCCACGGTCGAGACGGGCCCGGATACCGTCCCGCAACGCACGGCTGAGGATTACATCAGGCCCCTCCGCCGCCAGCTCCTCGCGCATGTCCACGACCGTGACCTCGGCCAGAGGTCGATCGAGGACACGTCGCTCGAGCACGACGCGTGCGTACCGGCCAATGACGGCGTTGTGGTAGCTCTCCATCGAAGGCGTGGCCGAGCCGAGCACCACCAGGGCGCCCGCGCGTTGCGCACGGATGATCGCCACGTCGCGGCCGTGGTAACGCGGGCTTTCCTCCTGCTTGTACGATCCATCGTGTTCCTCGTCCACGACGATCAGGCCGATCCGGTCCAACGGGGCAAACACGGCGGACCGGGTGCCGACCACCACATCGATATCGGCGCGGCGGATTCGCTGCCACTGATCGTGGCGTTCTCCGTCCGAAAGGCCGCTGTGCTGGATCGCCACCCGGTCGCCGAATGCGCGTCGGAGGACGCCGGCCAGTGCAGGCGTCAGCGCGATTTCGGGCACCAGCATCAGCGCGCTGCGGCCGTGTGCGGCGACCGCGCCGGCAAGACGCAGATACAGCTCGGTTTTGCCGCTCCCCGTCACCCCATGCAGAAGCGCGACTTTAAATGTCCGCGTGTCGGCCAGCGCGCAAAGCCGATGAAAAGCCGCGGTCTGCTCCAACGTCAGCTCGCGGGTCGCACCCAGATCGCATTCAGGTGGCCTCGGGCTCGGATTCGTATCGCGGTCGGATCCGACACCGCTTTGACCAAAGGGGTCGCGATCGACCCGCTCCTCGCGGATGCTGATATAGCCCTGCCGGACGAGCCGGGTGATGGCGTTTGCCGCGATCCCGTGTGAGGCGAGGACGGCGGTGGGGATGCCGTCGGGCATCCCGGCCAGCATTTCGAGCGCGTCGCGTTGTTTGGGCGAGGGCGCCAACTCTTCAGCCGGGCCTGCCGCGACACCGGAGCCCTGCCCGTTCGTCGCGCCAGCCTCAAAGCCGCGCGCTACACCAAGCGCTGCGGTCCCCGTTGCCGTGATCGACGCTACACGCCTCGTCTTGTGCGCATCGACGCGCGCACCACGAGCCATCGGCGGCAGCAGCGCCGGAATCGTGTCGCCAACACCTGCCGCGTAGTACTCCGCGGTCCACCGTGCGAGCGCCACGACCTCCGGCGGCACGAACGCGTCGATCTCCAGGACCTTCCGAATCGGTTTGATGTCGCGCGCAGCGGCGTCTTCACATTGCTCGATGACGATGCCGGTCACGAGGCGCGATCCGAGTGGCACGACGACGCGCGCTCCAACAGGCGGCACACCAATGCCGTCGGGAACCGCGTACGTGAGGAGGTCGAGGTTGGGAACGGGGACGGCTACTTGGATGTACACAGGCTCGAAGTCAGAAGTCGGAAGTCAGAAGTCCAGAAGTCAGAACGGAAATACTGGGGCATAAACGCGATTGGGAAAAACAAACGCTCAGGCTTCCGACTTCGTACTTCAGACTTCTGACTTCAGCAGGTCTCTGACAATCTTCATATCTTCCCAGACTTCGCGCTTCGATGCTGGATTTCGCAGCAGATACGCTGGGTGGAAGGTGGCAACGAGCTTTGCGCCGCGATACTGATAGACGCGCCCGCGAAGCCGCGAGATGGGATCGAGCGTGCGCAGCAGCGTCTGCGCGCCGAACTTGCCCAGCGCCACGATCACTTGTGGTTTGATGATATCGATCTGGCGGAACAGGAAAGGCTCACAGGTCTCGACCTCGTCCGGCTCCGGATTGCGATTCCCCGGCGGGCGACACTTGATGACGTTGGCAATGTAGACATCCTCCCGTGTCAATCCGATGGCCTCGATGATTTTCGTCAGCAACTGGCCGGCTCGGCCCACGAACGGAATGCCCTGGATGTCTTCGTCGGCGCCCGGCGCCTCGCCTACGAACATCAGATCGGCTTCGGGATTGCCGACGCCGAAGACAATCTGCGTTCGGCCCATCGTGTGCAGCTTGCATCGCGTGCAATCTCCAAGATCACTTCGCACGCCGGCCAGCGCTTCAGCAGCGTTTTTGGAGAAGGTCACTGCGTGGGGCTCGGGCAGTGGCCCGGGATCGGCTTGCGCATGATCGACGGTTGACGCAGGTTTTTGCGCTCGGCTCCGCCACTGCGGATCTTTGCTCACGCCCTCGACTCCGAGCTCAGAGGCGAATTTCAGATGTTCGATCAGCCGATCGCGGTCCATGCCTCGGGACGGCTGGTGAGGAGTTTCTCGACGCGATCGAGGATCTCCGCCGCGACGCGCGACTTGGACAACAGCGGCAGCGCTTCGGCGCTGTCCGCGCTGACGATGGTGACGGCGTTGGTGTCAACTTCGAAACCGGCGTCCGGCCGCGAGACGTCGTTGGCCACGACGATGTCGGCATGCTTGCGTGCGCGCTTCTCGTTCGCCTTGGCGACCACGCCATCGGTCTCGGCAGCGAAACCGACGAGAATTGGTCCCTTGCCGGCTGCCAGCCGACGGCTGCCGAGATCGGCAAGGATGTCGGGCGTCTTCTTCAGAACGAGCGTCAGCGCCTCGCCCTTCGGCACTTTTTGCTCACTGCGCTTGGCCGGCATGTAATCGGCCACCGCCGCGGCCATGATGACCACGTTGATGGTCTCGGCCCGCGACATCACCGCGGCATGCATGTCAGCCGCGCTACGGACACGGATCAGCTCGTGCACGCGCGGCGGCTCGACGCTGGTCGGTCCCGCAACCAGAATCACCTCGGCACCGCGGCGCGTCGCCTCGGCCGCAATCGCAAAACCCATTCGACCGCTCGACCGGTTTCCGATGAAGCGCACCGGGTCGACGTCTTCGTAGGTCGGCCCCGCCGTAATCAGGACACGCCGTCCGCGCAGCGGACCTTCTGGTCTGAGCACGGTTTCAGCCGCCGCCACGATGTCGTCGGGTTCAGCCAGCCGGCCTTTGCCGATCCAACCGCAGGCCAGATACCCTGCTCCGGGATCGACGAAACGCACGCCGCGGGCGGTTAGCGTCGCCATGTTCTGCCGCACGGCCTCGTGCTCGAACATATTCGTGTTCATCGCCGGGGCGATGAGCACCGGGGCGCGGGTGGCTGTGTACAACGTGGACAGGAAGTCGTCTGCAATACCGTGCGCGAGTTTGCCGATGATGTTGGCTGTCGCCGGCGCGATGAGCAGCAGATCGATCGTAGATGCGAGCGCGATGTGCTCGATGTCGGCGTTGGCGCCCGGTTCGAACTGATCCGTAATCACGCGCCGTTGCGTGATGGCTTCAAACGTGACAGCGCCCACAAACCGCGCAGCGGAATGCGTCATCACCGCCACGACTTCGTGGCCGCGCTTCTGCAGGCCGCGGGCCACTTCCACGGCCTTGTAGGCGCCGATGCCGCCGGTGACGCCGAGAGCAATCAGCATCGAGAAATTGCGGAATCTGGTAATTGGGTAATCTGGTAATTGAATTGGGTACTTGCCAGACGCAATGCCCCGATCACCCCATGACTCGATTACCCGATTCTTGGAGTCTCCGGCTCGATCTTTTCGACGGCCTTCGTGATGACTTCCTGCTGCGCGACGGTCACCTTCTTGTGCTGCCCGACCTCGACGCGCGGCGTCGATCCTGCCAGGAGCTGGCGCGCACGGGCGCCCGCGGTGACGACGAATTC
Organism: Acidobacteriota bacterium; assembly: GCA_046728115.1. GTDB lineage: Bacteria > Acidobacteriota > Vicinamibacteria > Vicinamibacterales > CAVVIG01 > CAVSWN01. The sequence continues at coordinate 6,573 of JBKPDW010000343.1, forward strand.
GAACGAGTTGGAGAGCTTGGAACGGTCAATTCTCATACTGAAAAGTCCTGACTATGTTTTCGGCCACGCCATGCATTCGCTGCAGGCGGGCCCGCTCGGCGATGACGATCCCGCGCAGGCGGTCGACGGCGCCGGCCAGCTCGTCGTTGATTACTAGGTAATCGTACTCGGAAAACGAGACAACCTCCTCGCGCGCCACGGCAAGGCGCCGCTGGATGGCCGGCTCGCTGTCTTTGCTCCGTCCACGAAGCCGCTGTTCCAGTACCTGCGACGACGGCGGCATGACAAACACCAGAATCGCTTCGCTCGTGCAGGCACGGACCTTGCGTGCGCCCTGAACATCGATAACCAGCACGACGTCGAGTCCCGCCGCCAGATCGCGATTGGTATCGGCGGCGCGCGTCCCGTAGAGGTCGCCGAACACGTCGGCCCACTCCAGGAATTCGCCGGCCGCGACCATCGATTCGAACCGTTGCCGTGTTACGAAATTATAATCCACTCCGTCGGTTTCGCCCGCTCGAGGCGCGCGCGACGTGTAAGACCGCGACATTTTGAGGTTGGAGGTCTGCTCGACCAACCGGCGGACGACGGTGGTCTTGCCGGTGCCGGAGGGCGCGGACACGATGAACAGCAGACCGCGGCTACTCGACATTCTGGACCTGTTCGCGCATTTTCTCGAGCTCCGCTTTCGCCGCGATGATGAGCTCCGAAACCCTGAGCCCATCGGCCTTGGATCCGATTGTGTTCACCTCGCGGTTCATCTCCTGCAGCAGAAAGTCCAGCTTGCGGCCGCACGGTTCAGCGCTGTCGGCGAGCGCCGCCCAATGCGACACGTGCGCGCGAAACCGCTCCACTTCCTCGCTGATGTCGGAGCGCGCCGCGACACGGACGATCTCCTGCGCGACCGCGATCTCGTCGGCCTGGAGTTCGGCGCGAAGCTCTTTCACCCGTTCGGCCAGACGCGCCTCCATCGCGGCGCGGCCTTCGTCGGCGGCGACCGCCACTCGCTCGACGAGATCGGCGACGAATGCACGGCGCGCGTCGAGATCGGTGCGCACATGCTCGCCTTCACGTGATCGCATGTCGTCGAGGCTCACCAGCGCGTCGCCGACGATGGCGAGCGCCTGCGCCGCCACGGCGGCCTGCGCCTCGGGATCGTCGGCTGTCTGACGATCGCGAATCGTAATTGCCTGGGGCATCCGAAGCAGATCGCCTGGCGTCAACGCTCCAGCAACAAGCCCCGTCGAGCGCGCCTGCTCGAGTGCGGTTTCGAGGGCCCGCCCGAATCCCTCGTTGAACTCCACGTCGACGCCTGGCACCTGTCGCCACTGGAGTGCGAGGCCGAGCTCGACGCGGCCACGCGCGACACGTTTGCCGACGATCGATCGCACATCGGCCTCGATCGCCGCGAGGGTCTGCGGGATGCGAAGCTGAAGGTCGAGGTATCGGTGGTTGACCGACCGAACCGTCACCGTCATCGTCGCACGCTCGTCCTCGCGCGTGACGGAGGCGAAGCCGGTCATGGATTTGATCACAACATCACCACCACAGAGGACCGACCCTCCTGTCCGTCCGTGTCCTCCGCGGTGGAGACATTCAGAGTCACGAGGTCACCATCCGCCGCTCGGCTTTCCGCCCCTCCAGCAATTGCAGCTGATACAGCGTCGCGTACGTGCCGTCGGGGCGTGCAAGGAGGTCGTCGTGACGTCCGATCTCCACGACGCGCCCGCGTTCGAGGACGATGATCGCGTCGGCGCGGCGGATTGTCGACAGCCTGTGCGCGATGACGAACGACGTGCGATTCAGCATCAGATTGGCGAGCGCGTCCTGCACGAGCAGCTCCGATTCCGTGTCGAGCGCAGACGTGGCTTCGTCGAGGACGAGGATCGGCGCGTTCTTGAGGAGGGCGCGGGCAATCGCCAGCCGCTGCCGCTGGCCACCCGACAGCCGCTGCCCGCGTTCGCCGATCATCGTCTCGTACCCCTGCGCCGATGCGGCGATGAAGTCGTGCGCGTTGGCGGCGCGCGCCGCAGCTTCGATGGCCGATCGCGGGGCGTCCGGCGAGCCGTAGGCGATGTTGTTCGCGATGGTGTCGTCGAACAGCACGGTGTCCTGCGTGACGATGCCAATCTGCTTGCGCAGCGACGACAGCGTCACGGAGCGGATATCCTCGCCGTCGATCACGATCGCGCCGGAGCTGACGTCGTAAAAACGCGGCAGCAGGTTCACGAGTGTCGTCTTTCCTGCGCCGCTGCGGCCGACGATGGCCACCATCTGACCCGCACGGACGGTGAACGTCACGCCGCGCAGGATCCTGCCGGGACCATCCTCGTAGCCGAATCCGATGTTGCAGAACTCGATCGCCTTGTGAAACGGAGCGAGGGTCGTCGCGCCCTGCTGCTCGAGCACCTCGGTGTGCGTGTCGAGCATCTCGAAGATGCGCTCCGACGCAGCGATCGCCTGCTGCAGATTGGCGTTCACGCGGCTGAGTTTTTTCGCCGGGCCGTACATCATGAAGACGGCCGTGAAAAACGCGACGAACTGACCTTGTGTGAGCCGGCCCGCCGAGATCTGACTTTCGCCGTACCACAAGGCGCCAGCCATACCCACGCCGCCCAGCAACTCCATCAGCGGCGGCAGGCTCGCCATCGCTGCCGTCACCTTCATGTTGGTCCGGAACAGGTGATAACCAGCGCGCGCAAAACGATCTCCTTCCAGCTTTTCCGTGCCGAACGCCTTCACGATCCGGTGACCGGTGAATGCTTCGGAACTCAAGTGGGAGATCTGTTCGAGCGCTTCCTGGCTGCGCTTCGTCGTGCGCCGGACGCGCTGACCCAGCCGCACCAGCAGGTAAATCACCGGCGGCGCGCCAGTCATGCAGACCAGCGCCAGGCGCGCGTCGATCCAGAACATGAGGCTGGCAAATCCGACGAGCGCCAGCGTCTCCCGTGCGAGATCGCCGATGGTTTCGGATACAGCCTGCTGGACCTGGCCGACGTCGTTGTTGATCCGCGAGAGCAGCCGGCCGGTTGTGCCATGCGCGAAGAATCCTGCCGACTGGCCGAGAATGTGCCGGTACAGCTCGTTACGCAGATCCATCACCACGCGTTGGCCCACGTCTGCCATCAAGTACGACGAGGCGTACGAGCCCATGCCCTTCAGCAGATACACGGCGACGACCGCCCACGCGATCAAGGCGACCTGTTCCTGCTTTGGCAACAAATTGTCGAAAATGGGTTTGATCAGGTACGCAAGCCCGGCCGATCCGACGGCGTAGATCACCATGCCGACTACGGCCCAGACCAGCCGCGATCGGTACGGCCGCCCGTAGTTCATTAATCGCCGGAGCGTCGCGCGCTGCCTCGGCATGATCAGGACGCGCTCATCCGCTAGTCCCCATAACCATTCGGATTCGCGCGGTGCCAGTTCCACGCCGTGGACACAATGGCATCGAGCGTCGGGAACCGCGGGGTCCAATGCAATTCGGCCTGCGCCTTCTGCGGCGATGCGTACAATACCGCCGGATCTCCGGCTCGGCGTGGCGCCAGCATCCACGGCACCTTCCGCCCCGTGACCCGTTCAACGGCTTCAATGACCTCTCGCACGGAATGGGGACGACCTGTGCCGAGGTTGTATGCAGCCGATTTCTCTACATCGACGATGGCCTCCAACGCGCGGACGTGCGCATCGGCCAGATCGGTCACGTGGACGTAGTCGCGGAGGCATGTGCCGTCGGGAGTCGGGTAGTCGTCGCCAAACACCTGCAGCACCGCCCCACCCCTCGCGGCGTCGATGGCGCGTGGGATCAGATGAATTTCCGGTGAGTGGTCCTCGCCGATCTCGCCATCGGGGTCGGCACCCGCGGCATTGAAGTAGCGCATCGAGGCGAACCGCACCCCGTAGGCACGCTCGTAATGCGGCAGCGCCCGTTCAATGGCGAGTTTTGTTTCACCGTAGCTGTTGATCGGCAACTGCGGATGGGCTTCGGTGATCGGCGTCTCGATCGGCTCGCCGTAGGTTGCGCACGTCGACGAGAAGACGAAGTACTGCACCGATTCGGCCGCCATCGCTTCCAGCACGCTCAGCGCCCCTCCGACGTTGTTGCGATAATATCGGACCGGCTCGCGCACTGACTCGCTGACGTCGAGGAAGGCCGCGAAGTGGATGACGGCCCCGACCTGGTGGCGCCTCAGCGCTTCCCGAACGTGTGCAACGTCGCTGACGTCCCCCTCGACGAGCTCGCCATATCGCACCGCGGCGCGATGCCCCGCGTCGAAATTGTCGTAGACGACCACGCGATACCCGGCACGATGCAGTGCCTTCGCCGCATGGCTTCCGATGTATCCGGCGCCGCCAGTCACCAGGACCGCGCGCGACTTATCGGCCAATGGAAAAATACTGGAAGCCGAGCGCGCGCATGTGCTCCGGCGAGTAGATGTTGCGCCCGTCGAAAACGACCGGCTCGCGCAGGAGCGACCGCATCTTGTTGAAGTCCGGCTCGCGGAACTCGTTCCACTCCGTCACGATCGCCAGCGCGTCGGCCCCCGCGAGCGCGTCGTAGCTCTTCTCGCAGAGCGCAATGCGGCCGTCGAACAACTGCGCTGCTACGGGGCTCGCCGCGGGATCGTACGCCCGAACGTTCGCACCCCGCTCGAGGAGCCGTTCGATGATCGGGATCGCTGGCGCCTCGCGCATGTCGTCCGTGCGCGGCTTGAAGGCCAGACCCCACAGCGCGATCGTGCGGCCTCGCAGACTTCTGAAATGCCGCTCCATCTTCTCGACGAGCCGCTCTTTCTGCGCGTCGTTGACGGCCTCGACGGCGCGCAGAATCCTGAAGTCGTAGCCTTTGTCCTCGGACGATTTGAGCAGCGCCTTGACGTCTTTCGGAAAACAGCTGCCGCCGTATCCAACGCCTGGAAAGAGGAACGACGTGCCGATCCGGCGGTCCGATCCGATCGCCTTGCGCACTTGATCGACGTCCGCACCGACCAGCTCGCAGACGTTGGCGATCTCGTTCATGAAGGAGATGCGCGTCGCAAGGATCGCGTTCGCGGCATACTTGCACAGCTCGGCGCTCGCCGTGTTCATCATGAGAATCGGGGCGCCTGTACGTGTGAACGGCGCGTACAGCTCGCGCATGACGTCCGCGGCGCGACTGTCGTCGGGCTCCGTGCCCACGACGACCCGGTCGGGCTTCATGAAATCTTCGATGGCAGCGCCCTGCTTGAGGAACTCGGGATTGCTGACGACGCTGAAGGGGCACGACGTATGAGCGGCGATAGCGTCGTGGACCTGCCGCGCCGTGCCGACCGGCACGGTGCTCTTGTCGACCACGACCGTGTACTTGTTCATGGCGCGCCCGACTTCGGCCGCCACGGTCAGCACGTGCTGCAAGTCCGCCGATCCATCCTCCCCTTGGGGCGTGCCAACCGCAATGAACACGATTTCGGAAGCCTGAACCGAAGGCCGGAGCTCCGTTGTGAAGGTCAGTCGCTCTTCTTGCTCGTTCCGGCGAACCAGTTCTTCAAGGCCGGGCTCGTAAATGGGCATCTTGCCGCCCTTGAGCTTCGCAATCTTGGCATCGTCCTTGTCCACGCAAACGACCGTATTTCCGTTCTCCGCGAGACATGCACCCACCACCAAACCGACATACCCCGTTCCAACGACGGCGATTTTCATAGCACAATAAGATACTGACTCTGAAAGACTTACACAAGTGCGCGTTCTCGTAGACTATCGCCCGGCGCTGCGCGAGCGGACTGGTGTCGGCGAGTACGCGCACCAACTTGTGCGGTCGCTGCTCGCACTCTTTGCGCCGCATGAACGCAACGGACTCGAGGTTTCGCTGTTCTCGAGCTCGTGGAAGGATCGCCTGAGGCCAGCGGCCGAGCTCAGCGGTGCGATTCCGATCGATTGCCGTGTCCCTGGCCAGGTGCTGAACTTCGCGTGGCACCGACTAGGCTGGCCGCCGGCCGAAACGCTGACAGGCCGTGCCTTCGACGTGACGCATTCGCTGCACCCTCTGCTGCTTCCGGCCCGTGAGGCCGCGCAAGTCGTGACGATTCACGATTTCTCCTTTCTCGATCATCCCGAGCGCACGCGTGCCGAGATCCGGCGTGATTATGCGGCGCTCGCGCGCGCTCATGCGCAACGCGCGGACGGAATCGTCGTGATTTCGCAATTCACGGGGCGCGAAGTTCAGCGTCGATTTGACATCCCTGCCGACCGGATCGCCGTCTGCACGCCAGGGGCGCCACCGTGGGCGCCGCGCACCGAGATGGCTCCGAACGCGTACATCCTGTTTGTCGGCACGCTCGAACCGCGAAAAAATGTCGGCGGGCTGTTGGATGCTTACGAACGAATGGTGGCTCGGCATCGCGGCGTACCGCGACTGGTGCTCGCGGGCAAATCACTTCCGGAATCCGGGCCCTGGCTCGATCGGATCGACCGCGCGCCTCTTCGAGGACACGTCGAATACGCCGGATATGTCGATGCGCGCAATCGCCGTGCGCTGTATGAAGGCGCGCGTCTGCTCGTGCAGCCATCGTTCGACGAAGGATTCGGCATGCCCGTGCTCGAGGCGATGACGCTTGGCGTACCGGTCGTCGCATCCAACCGCGGAGCGCTGCCGGAAGTCGTCGGCGACGCTGGCCCCCTGGTGGATGCGGACGATTCGGAGGCGCTTGCGGCAGCGATCGAACGCGTGGTCGACGACGAGACGTTCGCGTCGGCGTGCGCCTCGAAGGGCATCATCCGATCGCGTCAATACCGCTGGGACGTCATGGCGCGCGGGGTCTACGATGCGTACCGCCGTGCGATTGAGAAACGATGCGCATCGGTATAGATGCGCGCGAGATTTGCGGTCGCGCGACGGGGGCCGGTCGCTATCTGGGCGGCCTGCTCCGCGAGTGGTCGATCTGTGCTCAGGCGCGCAGCCACGAGTTTCTCCTGTATGCGCCGGAGCCAATCGCCCTCGCGCTCGATGGCCGTCGGTTTCTCTCGCGACAGTTGCCGGGTCCGGGAAACTGGCGTTGGGAACAGATTAGAATTCCGCGCGCTGCACGGGCCGATCACCTCGACGTTTGGTTTGCGCCCGCCTACACGGCGCCGCTTCGATTAACCATCCCGACAGTTGTTGCTGTTCACGACTTGTCGTTCGTGGCTCATCCAGAATGGTTCCGCATCCGTGAAGGTGTGCGACGGCGATGGCTGACACACGAAAGCGCCCGCGCGGCACGAACCGTCGTCACGATCTCTGAATTCTCGAGACGAGAGTTGATGGAACGACTCGACATCCCGGGGGCTCGCATTCGCGTGATACCGCCAGGGCTAGGCCTTGCAAATCCGACATCCCCCAATCCCCAACGGTTAGTCCCTAATGCCCAATCTCCAAGCCCTACTCCCAATTCAGTCTTGTACGTCGGCTCCATTTTCAACCGCCGGCATGTGCCGGATCTGATTCGAGCGTTTGGACCGATTGCCCGCTCATACGCCGGTGTCTCGCTGGACATCGTCGGCGACAATCGGAGCTATCCGAAACAGGACCTCCGGCGAACGATCGAGGCAGAGGGCTTGCACGACTCCGTCCGCTGGCACGAGTACGTGAGCGACGCGGAACTGGACGTCTTTTACGCGCGGGCCAGTGCCTTTGCGTTCCTGTCGGAGTACGAGGGGCTGGGGTTGACACCGCTCGAGGCGCTCGCTGCAGGCGTGCCTGCTGTGCTCCTCGACACGCCGGTCGCGCGCGAAAGCTGCGGCGACGCGGCGATCTACGTGCCGACGAACGATCTCCGAGCGGTTACGCAGGCACTCGAGCAGCTTCTGTTCGACGATGCGACACGGGGACGACTGCTTGCAGCGGCGCCTGGCGTTCTCGCGAGATACTCGTGGCCAAAAGCAGCCCGCGAAACGCTCGCAGTGCTGGAGGCGGTTTGATACAGCTGTCGATCGTCATCGTCTCCTACAACGCGCGGGCCGACCTGGAGCGGTGTCTCGATGCGCTCATCGCCTCGCCACCGAGCGTCACGTACGAGATCATCGTGGTGGACAACGGCTCGACTGACGGAAGCGTGGATGCGGCCCGGAAGCGTCAAGGCGTACGCGTCATCGAGAACGGAGCGAACTTCGGTTTCGCGCGCGCGAACAATATCGGCATCACAGCCAGCCAGGGAACGAACCTTCTGCTGTTGAACAGCGACACGGTCGTCTCGCCCGGCGCCATCGATCGACTGCTCACCGCGCTCGACAGCGACGCCACAGTTGCGGTGGTCGGACCGCGCCTAGTCGACGAGAACGGCCGTCCCGAGCTGTCGTTCGGCCGCATGATAAGTCCGCTCAACGAGCTGCGTCAGCAGCAGGCGGCGCGCGGCGACGTCGATCGCATGACGCGCGAACGTCAGTACCCGGATTGGGTCAGCGGCGCGTGTCTGATGACCCGTCGAGCGGACGTCGACGCCGTCGGTCTCTTCGACGAACGGTTTTTCATGTACACGGAAGATGTCGATCTCTGCGCCGCAATCCGGGCATGCGGACGACGGATCCTCTTCACGCCCGACGTGGAGGTTGTGCATCTACGTGGCCGATCTGCCGCCACGGCCCCCGACTCGACGCACGAGGCTTATCGGCGCAGTCAGATCGCGTTCTACGAGAAACATCATCCCGCATGGGCGCCAATTCTGCGGCTGTACCTGCGTCTGCGTCACAGGTAGCGAGAGCCGGTCATCCCTCGGCTTCGGCCGGGGTGCCCGAGCACATCGAAGAGCACGCGAGCGGGCCAGAGCGACGCTCCGGCTGAAAGCCCCTCGCGCTCCAACCCGGTATGATGAGGCGTGCGAATCGGCATCGACGCCCGCAAAATGCACGATTTCGGGATCGGCACCTACATCCGGAATCTGCTGCGGCATCTGGCGCGAATCGACCAGGAGACCGAGTACGTCGTGCTCGCGCGGCCCGAGAATTGTCAGGCTGTCGCGGCGCTCGGTGCGAATTTTCGAACCGTCTCCGAGTCCTCGCCAACCTACTCCGTCGTCGAACAGCTGCGGATCCCGTTCGCGCTCCGCCGGGAACGCGTCGCGCTGTTCCACGCGCCGCACTACGTGCTGCCGCCGCTTGTACGCTGCCGCTCGGTCGTCACGATCCACGACTGCATCCACTTGATGTTCCCCCAGTACCTGCCGAACCGCCTCGCGCTCAAGTACGCGCACACGTCGATTCGACTGGCAGCTCGACGCGCGACGCGGGTGATGACCGTGTCCGAAAGCTCGAAGCGCGACATCCTGCGGTTCGTCAACGTCCCGCCGGAGAAAATCGACGTCATCTACAACGCGTACGACGAACGCTTCAGCGTCGAGCCGCGCGAAGAAGACGTCGTTCGCGTACGCGAGCGGTACCAATTGCACGACGAGTTCGTGCTCTATGCAGGCAACGTCAAGCCGCACAAGAATCTGGAGCGCCTCATCGCCGCATTCCATCTCGTGCGAGACCGCGGCCTGGATCATTTGAAGCTCGTGGTAATCGGCGACGAGATCTCGAAATACACGGCGCTCCGTCGCGCGGTGCACCGGCACCAGCTCCACAAATACGTCCGGTTCCTCGGCTACATGCCGGAGGAAACACTGGCCGTGATGTACCGGCTGGCCGGCGTCTTCGTGTTTCCGTCGCTCTATGAAGGGTTCGGCCTGCCGCCGCTCGAAGCGATGGCGAGCGGAACGCCCGTGGTCACATCCAACGTCTCGTCGCTGCCGGAAGTGGCGGGCGACGCAGCCGTCCTGACCGACCCGTACGATCCCGAGGCCATCGCCGACGGCATCCAGCGCGTCCTGACCGACGAAACGCTGCGCGCCGATCTGCGGCGCAGAGGCCTGGAGCGCGCCCATCAGTTCTCGTGGGAGAAATCCGTTCGGCGCGTCCGCGCAATCTACGCGGAGGCCGTCCGCTAGTGCGCCTGGCGTTCGTGCACGACTGGCTGACCGGCATGCGCGGCGGCGAGAAGGCGCTCGAAGTGCTGTGCGAGCGGTTTCCGGACGCCGAGCTCTTCACGCTGGTTCACGTCCGCGGGTCGGTTTCCCCGACGATCGAACGCCTGGGGCCGCACACCTCGTTCATCCAGCATCTGCCGCTCGTCAGGCGGTTCTATCGCCACTATCTCCCGCTCTTTCCGCTGGCCATCGAGCAGTTCAATTTCGATCGCTTCGACGCGGTCGTCAGTCTCAGCCATTGCTGCGCAAAATCGATCGTGCGCCCGGGCTGCGTGCAGCACCTCTGCTACTGCCTGACGCCGATGCGCTATGCGTGGGACCAGTTCGATGCCTATTTCGGACCAGACCGGATCGGGCGGCTCGGAACCTCGCTCATGCGGCCCATGATGGCCAGCCTGGCTCGCTGGGACCGCGACACGGCCGACCGCGTAGACCGCTATGTCGCTATCTCTCACTATGTTGCGGGGAGGATCGGCCGATACTATAATCGCGAGGCGACTGTGGTCTATCCGCCCGTTGACACCGATTTCTTTCACCCCGATCAAACCGAGCCCGAGCGCTTCGCGCTCATCGTCTCGGCTCTGGTCCCGTACAAGCGAGTTGACGTGGCCATCGACGCCTGCCAGTCGGCGGGTGTGCCGTTGAAAATCGTCGGCGACGGACCCGAGCGGATGCGGCTCGAACGACGCGCGGCCAACGGCGTCGAGTTCCTCGGGCGTTTGCCAGATGTGGACGTTCGCACCTTGTATCGCCGAGCATCAGTCACGCTACTGCCCGGCGAGGAAGATTTCGGCATCGTCCCACTCGAGGCGGCGGCGTGCGGGCGCCCGGTCGTGGCGCTCAACCGAGGGGGAACGGTTGAAACCGTCATTCCGGGGACGACGGGCACGCTCGTCGATGACCTTTCGCCGGAAGCCTTCGCGGACGGTATCGCCGCCACGATCGATCGCACGTTCGATCGCGCCGGCATTCGCGCCCACGCGCAGCGGTTCAGTCGACAGCGTTTCGGCGACGAGATGGCCGCCCTCATTTCATGCTGAATCGTCACAATCGTCTTCTCGTCACGATCTACGTGCTGTCCGATGCGCTCATCGGCATGGCTGCGTTCATCGTCGCGTACGCGCTGAGGTTCCACACAGGGCTGCCGGTTCCCCGGGGCGTTCCTCCGCTCGGGCAGTACATCAACGTCCTGCCGTTCATCGCGGCGCTGGTGCCTCTCGGATTCCAGCTGCAGGGTCTTTACGCGTTGCGACGCGGACGCTCGCGCGTGGACGACTTCTTTGCAGTCTTCGTCGGAACCATCCTGGCCGTGGTGTTCGGCATCGTCGTCACGTTGTACGTGCAGACCTATCTCGTCGACAGCGCCGCGAAGGTTCGCGGCGCCTACGAGGTGTCGCAGGGTGTCTGGGCGATCTTTCTCATCGTCAACGTCGGACTCGCCTATGCGTCACGCGAACTTGTCCGCGAGATCCTGGAACGGCGCTGGCGCGCCGGCATCGGACTGAAGCGGATTCTGATTGCAGGCTCGGGCGAACTGGGACGCCTCGTGGCCGACCGGATCCTCGAGCATCGCGAGCTTGGTTATCAGATCGTCGGCTTCGTCGACGACAAGGCGGCCGGCGACCATCTCGGCTACCGCGGCCTCCCGCTGCTCGGCACGATTGAGGAAGCGGCCGACATCGCTGTGCGCGAAGCGATCGATCACCTGTACGTGGCGTTGCCGCCCGATCAGCACGTGCAGATGCTGCAACTCATCGAGAACACCAGCCGCGAGTGCGTGGACGTGAAGGTTGTGCCCGACCTGCTGCAGGTGATCGCGCTGCGCGCGCGTCTCGAAGATCTCGACGGCGTTCCGGTCATCAACATCAACGATGTCCCGCTCCAGGGGTTCAACTCGATTGTCAAGCGCGGCATCGACGTCGTTATCTCGACGATCGCGCTGCTCATCCTCGCAGTCCCGATCGGCATCATCGCGGGGCTCGTCCGGCTGACCTCGCGCGGCGCGGTGTTCTATCGCCAGGAGCGGATGGGGCTCGATGGCAAGTCGTTCATGATCTACAAGTTCCGGTCTATGTACGACGACGCCGAGGCGAACACCGGGCCCGTGTTTGCGAGCGAAGACGATCCACGGCGCACCCCGATAGGCCGCCAGCTCCGCCGGTCGAACCTGGATGAACTGCCCCAACTCTGGAATGTACTCAAGGGCGACATGTCAATCGTCGGACCGAGGCCCGAGCGGCCGCCTTTCGTCGCCCAGTTCAAAGACAAGATTCCGCAGTACATGCTTCGCCACAAGGTCAAGTCGGGCATCACGGGTTGGGCGCAGGTCAACGGCTGGCGCGGCAACACCTCGATCGAAAAGCGCATCGAATACGACCTGTACTACATCGAGAACTGGTCGGTACGTCTCGACCTGAAGATCATGTGGCTGACGCTCCTCCGCGGTTTCTTCCACAAGCACGCTTACTGAGCGCCTCCGCGCGGTCCAGACGACATTGCCCGGTCGAAGCACGAACCGCGAACAAGACTGAGCGTGCCATTTCGTGTTTCGTGTTTTCGTGACGGATCGGATCTATGAAACAGCGCATCGTCATCACCGGCGCCGCGGGGTTCATCGGCTCTCATCTGGCGGAAACGCTGCTCGATCGCGATTACGCGGTGATTGGCATCGATAACCTGCTGACGGGCGACACCTCCAATATCTCGCATCTCGCCAACCGCGACTTCTCGTTCATCAAACACGACGTCACGAACTACATCTACATCGACGGCCCCGTGGACTTCGTGCTCCACTGGGCCAGCCCGGCGAGCCCGATCGACTACCTCGAACTGCCGATCCCGACGCTCAAGGTCGGCGCGCTCGGGACGCACAAGGCGCTTGGCCTCGCGAAGGCCAAAGGCGCGAAGTTCGTGCTTGCGTCAACGTCAGAGGTGTACGGCGATCCGCTCGAGCACCCGCAGAAGGAGACCTACTGGGGCAACGTGAACCCGGTCGGGCCCCGAGGCGTGTACGACGAGGCCAAGCGCTTCGCCGAAGCGATGACGATGGCGTACCACCGGTATCACGGTGTGGATACGAAGATCGTGCGGATCTTCAACACGTACGGTCCGCGGATGCGGGTGAACGACGGCCGCGCGGTCCCGGCCTTCATGTCGCAAGCGCTGCGTAACGAGGACGTCACGGTATTCGGGGACGGCTTGCAGACTCGGAGCTTCACCTACATCACCGACCTCGTCGACGGCATCATCCGCCTGATGCTGTCCAACGAGAACGACCCGGTGAACATCGGCAACCCGCGCGAGATGACGATCAAGGAGATCGCCGAGACGATCATCCGCATGACCGGCTCGTCGAGCCGCATCGTCTACAAGCCGCTGCCGACCGACGATCCGAAACAGCGCCGGCCCGACATCACGCGCGCGCGCAGCCTACTGGGTTGGGAACCGAAGGTCGCCCTCGAGGAAGGGCTTGTGAAGACGACGGAGTACTTCAGGACCAAGGTTCGAAAAATCTAGCGCCCTGAGAAGCCTCACCCCGTGACGAATGTCCTGCACCAGTCCTGCGAACGGCCGCCCCTGGCGTTGTCAATCCGATCAGCGCGGGGGGGCGAACCGTTCCAGGGCACGCGCCCGCTTCTCGGCTGCCACCTCTTCGCGATTCTTCGGCTCGGCAGTTGTGGTCAGCGAGTCGATCAGACGACGCGCGACGTCCGCCACCTCGTCGATGGCGCGATCGAACGCCTCCTCGTTGGCCTTTGAGGGTTTGTTGAAGCCGCTCAACTTGCGAACGAACTGCAGCGAGGCTGCGCGGACCTCCTCGTCGGTCGCAGGCGGATCGAAGTTGAAGAGCGTTTTGATGTTTCTGCACATATTGATCTCGCTCGGCTGAAGGCTTCGCGCTGTGACTCCCGAGGACGCCACACCGAAACAGCCGCGTTACGATCTCGTCAGCTTCCGATATTTGATCCGGTGCGGCTGATCGGCCGCCGCGCCCAGACGGCGCCTCCGATCGGCTTCGTAGTCCTGATAGTTCCCCTCGAACCAGACGACCTGGCTGTCGCCCTCGAATGCCAGCATATGCGTCGCGATCCGATCGAGAAACCAGCGGTCATGGCTGATGACGACGGCGCACCCGGCAAACCCGAGGAGGGCTTCCTCGAGCGCGCGCAGTGTGTCGACATCGAGGTCGTTCGTGGGCTCATCGAGCAGCAGCAGATTGCTTCCCTTCTTCAGCAATTTCGCCAGGTGCACGCGGTTGCGCTCTCCACCCGATAGCGTGCCCACCTTCCGCTGCTGCGACGCGCCTTTGAAATTGAACCACGAGACGTAGGCGCGCGAGGCAAGCTTCCGCTTTCCCAGTTCCACTTCGTCCTGGCCGCCGGAGATCTCCTCCCACACGGTCTTGTTCGGGCTGAGCGCCTCGCGGCTTTGATCCACGTAGCCGATCTGCACGGTCTCTCCGAGCTTCAAGGTGCCGGCATCGGGTTGTTCCTGTCCCGTGATCATCCGGAACAGCGTCGTCTTCCCTGCACCGTTTGGCCCGATGACGCCGACGATGCCGCCGCGCGGCAACGTGAAGTTGAGGTTGTCGATCAGCAGATTGTCACCATACCCCTTCCTGAGATTCCGCGCTTCGACGACGACGTCGCCAAGACGAGGCCCGGGGGCGATGTAGATTTCGGCCGTTTCAATTTTCTGTGCGGTTTCTTCGCGGAGCAGATCCTCGTACGCGTTGAGTCGAGCCTTGCCTTTCGCCTGCCGCGCGCGCGGCGACATTCGAATCCACTCCAGCTCCCGTTCGAGCGTTCGCTGACGCTTCGTCTCGGCCTTTTCCTCCTGTGCCAGCCGCTGCTGCTTCTGGTCGAGCCACGACGAATAGTTGCCCTCCCATGGGATGCCGTGACCGCGATCGAGCTCGAGAATCCACCCGGCGACATTGTCCAGGAAGTAGCGATCGTGGGTGACGGCGACGACCGTGCCCGCATAATCCTTCAGGAAGCGCTCGAGCCACGCGACGGATTCGGCGTCGAGATGGTTGGTCGGCTCATCGAGCAGCAGCAGGTCCGGAGACTGCAGCAGCAGGCGACAGAGCGCGACGCGCCGCCGTTCGCCGCCGGACAGCGTCGTCACGTCCGCGTCGGGAGAAGGCAGCCGCAGCGCGTCCATCGCCAGCTCGAGGCGCGAATCGAGATCCCAGGCATTTGCCGCGTCGATCTTGTCCTGGATGCGCGACTGCTCGTCCATGACCTTCTCCATCTCCTCGGGAGAGAGGTCTTCGCCGAGTTTGGCGTTCACGTCGTCGTACCGCGTCAGCAGCGCCTTGATTGGAGCCACGCCGTCCTCGACGTTGCCCAGTACGTTCTTGGTGGGATCGAGGACCGGCTCCTGATGGAGGAAGCCGATCGAGATCCCGTCGGCCGGAAACGCCTCGCCGAGAAAACTCGTGTCCTCGCCCGCCATGATCTTCAGGAGCGAGCTCTTGCCGGCCCCATTCAAACCGAGCACGCCGATCTTCGCGCCGAAATAAAAGGACAGCCAGATGTCCTCGAGCACTTTTGCGTCGGGCGGATGAACCTTCCCGAGGTCTTTCATCGTGTAAATGAACTGAGGCATAAATCGTGAACTGGCAGTTCAGAAGTCAGAGTTCAGATTTCAGATTGATTTCAGACTTGGGTCACTGCAACAGGGCAGATTCAGAACGATGACCTAGTTCGACTTTGTCAGATCGCTGAAATAGTTCGCGTTTCGCGCGTGATCTGAATTGAGGACATTGTACTTGTCGTCGTCGTTTGGTACGGTGCAGCGCGGTGGTCGACCACACGGCCACGGCGCGCATTCAGCGACTC
>JBKPDW010000344.1:0-5579 GCA_046728115.1 Acidobacteriota bacterium
ACGGAACATCGCGCCGATCACGTGGTGGAGCACGAGCGCGTACTCGCCGTACATCGGATTCAGGATGAGCACGTGCGAAGGCGGCGGCACCCACCGCTGATGACCCAGCATCCTACGGCTGGTCGAATGATGGAACGGCGCTGTATGGGATCGCGTATACCGCAACCCGGCGTCTTCAACTTGGAAGAATCGATGTGACGACGGAAACGAAAGTGAGATCAGCGATTTAGGCCCGATTCCACCGGCATTTGCCCTGGTCGACAGTCTGAACGACTTCGCCTATCGCGGCTTCAGCCTCAACCCGGACGGCAGGAGTTTTCTGACGTCAGTATTCAGGATGAAAACGCAGATCTATCTGATGAAGGATTTCGATCGCACCGTCCGGCTCGCCGAGCGGTGGTTCCGGCGAGACTAGAAAAGCTTCGTCAACGCTCATGAATGCTTGTGCACGGCCGGCATCCCCGTCCGGCGGACCGTATCGCTCTCGAAATCGAACTCGATGAGGACGACCGGCTCCTTGCCCACCACCCAGCCGTCATGCCCCGGCTCGATCGCCACAATCTGCGGCGCCTTGTGCTCGACGACGCAGCCGTCCGCATACTCGACGTGGATCTCGCCGTGCGCCAGAAACCCGACGTGCGCGTGCATGCAGAGATCGGTGCCGACCTCCGGCTTCATGTCCTTGGACCACCGAAATCCGGGTGGATAAATCATTCGCTTGACCCGCGCCTCCCCCGCTCGCGCGACCTCGAGTCGGACGTGTCCGATGTCGCGCCGCTCGGCGCCCTTCACGGGCGCAGTGAGCGGATCGACGCGACCCGACGTCTTCCGCCTACTCGCACGACGGCTGCCGGCCGCCCGGCGGCGCGCTGCCTTCTTCACCGGCTCCTTCTTGGCCATGTTCGCCTCGCTACGCGCCGACGCTCTCCGCCTTGCCTTTGCTGCGCGGACTCGTCTGCAGCTCGTACAGCTCGTGGTACACACCGCCGGCAGCCATCAGCGCGTCGTGGGTGCCGTGTTCGACGACGGAGGTGTCCTTCACGACAAAGATGACGTCGGCGCGGCGGATGGTGTCGAGGTGATGGGCGATGACGATGCAGGTGCGCTTGCTCATCAGCCGCTCGAGCGCCTCGACGACCGCATGCTCCGACGCCGCGTCGAGTCCCGTCGTCGGCTCATCCAGAATCAAGATCGGCGTATTCCGCACCATGGCGCGCGCGATGGCGATCCGCTGGCGCTGTCCCCCGGACAGCGTCGTACCACGCTCGCCCACCATCGTGGCGTAGCCGTGCGGCAGGCTAATGATGAAGTCGTGGGCGTTCGCGTTCTGGGCGGCTTGTATCGTGTCCTCGGGGTCGGCGTCCGGCCTGCCGTAGGCGATGTTTTCCCAGATCGTGCCGCGGAACAACAGCGATTCCTGCAGGACAAAGCTGATTTGATCGCGGATCGACTTCAGCGTGAATTGCCGGATGTCGGTGCCGTCGATCTTGACCGCCCCCGAGATCGGATCGAAGAAGCGCGGCACGAGGCCGGCGATGGTGCTCTTCCCCATGCCCGAGGGTCCGACGATCGCGACGATCTGCCCCGGCTCCACGCGCAGGCTGACGTCCTTCAGCACGTGGACGTCTTCCTCGTAGCCGAACGTGACGTGGTCGAGCTCGATCGCGCCCTTGAACGGCGGGGCCGGACGCGAGCCTGGCAGATCGCGAATCGAGCTCTCGATGCCGACCACCTCCTGGATGCGCTCGTAGCTGACCGCCGTCTTCGCGAGCGAGTTGGCCATCTTGGACAGGTCCTTGATCGGCTTGTAGGTCTTCTTCACGTACATCAGGAAGACGATCAGCACGCCGGTCGTCAACTCCCCGGCGGCGACGAGCTTCACACCGTAGAAGAGCACGCCGCACGTGCCGGCCGCGACGATGATGTCGACCATCGGCGCCAGCTTTGCTTTGACGCTGCGCGCCTGCAGGCCCGCGCGGACGTTCTGGCGGCTCTCGTAGCTGAATCGGCGGTCCTCGAAATCCTCGCGCGCGAATGCCTGGACCACGTGGATCGACGTCAGCACCTCCGCGACGCCCGACATCAGCTCGCTCTCCTTGCGCTTGACGGTCCGGGACGCTTCCTTGATCCGGCGGGAGTACAGGGAGACGAAGACGAAGAGCACCGGCGCGATCGACAGGCCGACCAGCGTGAAGCGCCAGCTGACGTAGAGCATGATGCTGACCATGCCCACCAGCGTCAGCACGTTGATCACGATGCCGAGCAGGGCCGTGTCGATGAAGTCCTGGACGGCGTCGATGTCCTTCGTCACGCGGGTGATCAGATCGCCGGCCCGCGCCTTGCCGTGCTCCGCGAGCGACAGGCGCTGGATGCGCTGATACAGCAGCAGCCGCAGGTCGTGCGCGATCCACTGGCTGACGCTCGTCGTCAGATATTTTTCGGCGTACGCGCTGATCCCGCCGAGGATCGCGATGAACAGCACCAGGCCGAGCGCGAACTCGAGCAGGACCGTTGTGTCGCGGCTCAGCGCGGCCGGGACGATCGCGCCGATTCGCGCCGGGAGCCGCTTACCCTGCAGGATGTTGTCGACGACGATCGTGATGGGCCACGGCTCGAGCACGTCGGCGAGGGTTTCGCCGAGCACCGCCAGAAACGCCACCACCAGCGCCTTCCAGTGAGGCACGAGCAGGCGGGCCAGCCGAAGCTGAGCGAATCGTGACGGCGGCGCCGCGCGCTCGGACTCTTTGGCCAATCAGCCGCCTCCGTAAGGTGTTGCGCGAGTATACACAGCTTTACAAAAGCTGCAGGTCGAACAACCGAGCCCTCGCCTTTGATCGGCTCGGGATCGGTTCCATGACGATCCGGCAAACCCAGGGGAAGATTTTGATGGTTGTTAACCGCATACAATAGGCGCGTCCTGCCCTAGGCTTGACGGCCGGGGCCGTTTTCACCGATCACGCTGGCGTCGGAGTGCAGGTCTGTAGGCTTGCGGGCAATCGAGGCAAGGTTACAAAGAACTACCGCCTGAAGGCGGTAGACTCTGCGCGCGACGGAAAGTCGCAGCCGGACGATTTGGACTCAGCAGTCGGGCCCATCCCATCCCCCTTTCACGCAGGCCGTCCCGTCCCCTCACACAGCCTCCGCCCGCGCGAGCCGTTCCTGCATGGAAGGGCCACTTGTTCATGGGGGCGCTGAGTGGACAGCAGCTTCAGAGAATCGCGTTCAACCAGCCGCTGCAGGCCGAGCGACGCGAATCGTTGCTGACACAACTCGATGTCCGCGTCCGCGACGTGCGCCAAGGCCCGGATGGATATCTCTACATCGCGACGGAAAAAGCTTCGGACGCCGCGCCGACCGCAGACGAGTCCGGGGAGGAATACAGAAACCGCCCGGTGGACAAGGTCCGGTGTTCGTGAGCATGGAACCGGACGGCAGCGTCGTCCGGATTGAGCCGGCCGAGTGAGCCGGGACTGTTCTTCGATCACGGACGGATCCGCGAACAACCAGGGCCGCTCGTGGCCACACGGCCGGGTGAGACGACGGGGGCCGGACTTGTCCCTGACGCCGCTCGCGGTGGCGGCAGGACGATCTCAGCGCGGCGTACTAACCGGGACAGTCGAAGAATAGCCGGCGCCGCCGTCTCCGTCCCAATCGCGCTCGATGCCATGCCCGCGCGCGACATCCCCGTGCATCGGCGTCAGGAACCCGAGCAGGCAGCCGTTGGAACCATCCCTGAGCACATGACAGCGGACCTTGATCAGATCGCCCGGTCTCACATCGTCCCGCTTGATGCCGACTTTGGTGAGCCCACTGGGGCCAGTCGCCTCCAGGGCCCAAGTCGTGACCTCGCCTTTCTGATCCTTGACGTCCATGTACACCCAGGAATGCGGGACGAGCAGATGGAGTTCCTTGACCGTTCCCTCCATCGTCGTCCACGTCGCGACTTCGTAGTTGCCGTGCGAATGGTGCGCCCGAACCGGCATCACCGAGAACGCCGCGCACAGGGCCGCGAGCGTGAGTGATCTCATGAGCATCATTCCCTCCTGGGCCGTGGAGCCCGCCTTCAGCCGGACTCGTATCAGGTAGCTTCAGGTTACTTGTTCGCGGGCGGCGGCGGACCGCCCAAGCGGGGCGGCGGCGGCGCCGGGAATTTCCATACCTCGGAGTATCCAGTCGTGTAGAGCGAACGATAGCGGACCGGCTTCCCTTCTTCATCGAGCCACATCAGCGACTGCTGAAACAAACCCGGGGCGGGTGCGCCGCGAGGCACCGTGCCCTCAAGAATGTACAGCTTGGTCCCGTGCCGATAAATCGCCGCGAAGGTCCGCGATCCGTCGGGGTTCGTGAGCTGTACGCGTTGTCCTTCCACCTGGTCCGTGACCGCCCACGCGAAGTACGTCACCTTGCCATCTCGCTTGATGAAATTCCACGCCGCGTGGACGATCGATCCCTGCACGTCGCCGCGAAATTCGTTCTGGCAGAGGTCGCCGTCCCCGCCCTTCTTCCGGCATTCCTCGGCTTTGGCCGCGTGCAGCTTCTCCGCATCGGCGTAGTCGACGACGGTGACGGAGTACCGGCTCGGGCCGCTGTCGGCGCTGTACACGCGTGCCGGCAACATGAGACCGAATTCGCTGGCGTAGGTGGTGGTCTGGACCTTTGGTTCGGTGGGGAAGTTGACGCCGAACAAATCCGCTTTGCTGGCGTACTGGATCCACTCCTGACCGAAGAGGGGTCCGCACACCGAAAGGATCAATGCCGCCGTCGCGACTGAAGTCCGGTGCATACCGATTCCTCCAGTGTCAGGAGAAGCGCCGATGTCCCTTGCGCCCGACCGCCGGGCGCCTCCGCGTCCTGCGCTCCGGCGGTCCGCCGAAGGCATGCGAGAGTCAAAGCCTCGCCCGAAGCTGATCGCGTCATGGTGATACCGGGAAATGGTTTCCGCAAGGAATTTCTTCTGGTGGAGAATGCGCCGTCGGACATGCGCTCCGCTCTTGGCGGGCATCGCCGTGGACAATACCGCCGAAGCCACGGCGGGCGTCAGTACGTAGTGTCCGCCTTCAGGCGGACGTCGATTCCACTGGCGCTGATTTGGTCTGTGATCCGACCGCATTCCGATTGATGAATATCGCGATCGAGCGTACCGAGTAGAACGCGGAATCCTGCGGACTGGGGAGGATTAGATCGTCCTGACGGCTATATCATGCGAGGAGTGCCTCCGATGCTGCTCAATCCTGAGCGGTTCGTCCGATGGTTTGAGCGGCAGACGCCGGAACTCGTCGCCTCGAACAACCCTTCAACCTAGGTCGTGGTTTTGTTGTGCAATCCGGGAGAAAGCAAAGAGACGCCCGCAGGTCGCGAGCACCTCGCCCAGTTCCGGGGATTTCGGGACGGCAACATCCCGCTCGAAACTGTCCTGGCATTCCCTCGTTTGAAGCGTGGAGGATTCGGACGGTTCTTTCACAAAGGGCTCGGTCTCGACCTCGGCGAACTCGTTGTGGCGAACGTCGCATGGTGTGCGACGGCGGGCAACAAAATATCCGTGGACGATGCTGGGGCGATGTTTTTGCGAAACATACACC
>JBKPDW010000345.1:0-13401 GCA_046728115.1 Acidobacteriota bacterium
CGACCATCGTGCGTGGCTTCACCCACGGTAGGTGCTCGAACAACGCAATGGCCTGGTCGACGGTTAACGCCCACTTCGGTCGCACCGTCTTGAGGCGCGGCATCTCGACTCCACGTGCTGGATTGGCGACCAGGTGACCCCTGTCCTTCGCCAGAATACGTCGGCCAGTTGCGAACACTCCGCGAGCCCAAACCGAGCTGCCTCCTTTTCGGGGTGCCTGACGAGTCCGACGAATCATGCGACCGTTCGGACCCGTCGATGCGCCGGGTGAGAAGTGTTCGTGAATGTGATCGAGCGTTCTGATCGCTGAGCGGGTGCGATCGGAACAACGCGGTCAGCAGGTTAGGCGGCGCGCCGTTCGTACCGGTGATGCAGGCCGCCGACTTCCGGGAAGGCAACGATGCGAAGGCCGTCTGGTGGTGTGTGGACCCGGCGGGGCGTGGGCGCGTCCTTGGCTAACGACAGATGGGTGCGCGTCCGATGGTAGTAGAGCAGGTATCGCGACAGCAGACGCCGCAAGTGCCGCTCGTTGAGCACGATGACGTGATTCAGGCATTCGCGACGGATGGATCCGATCAATCGCTCGGCGTACGGATTCTGCCATGGGCTCAACGGGGCGCACACGACCTCGGTGATGCCCATGCCGGCCACGCGGTGCCGGAACCCATCACTGTAGATCGTGTCCCGGTCTCGTACGAGCCAGCGAGGTGCCGTGTCGTCAGGGAAGGCTTCAACGAACTGTTGCGTCGTCCAGCTGGCCGTCGGATGCTCGGTGATCGCGACATGGATGATGCGCCGACGATCGTGCGCGAGGAGCACCAGGACGAAGAGCACGCGGCCCGTCAGGGTCGGAACGGTGAAGAAGTCCATCGACACCAGGGCGGCCACGTGATTAGCCAGAAACGTGCGCCACGTATGAGACGGTCGGTGGGGCCGCCGACGCAGAAGCCGCGAGACCGTGCGCTCCGAGACGTCGATGCCCAGCTTTCGCAATTCGCCGTGGATCCGAGGCGCGCCCCAAAGCGGATTGGCCGCGCTCATCGTCGCGATGAGCGTCTCCACGGCCACGCTTGTCGATGGGCGTCCCCGTCGCGACGGCCGAGAGCGGGCCGCCCACCGACGGCGCAGCCACTCCCGATGCCAGCGTACGACGGTGTCGGGCTGGACGAAAACCAGTGCCTGACGCCAGTTCCGCCATACATTGGCGAGGAGGATCCAGAAGACTCGGTCGCGCGTCTGCAGCTGTGGACGCTTGACGGACCGCTTCAAGGCTGCCAGCTGCTGCCGAAGTGCCAGGTTCTCAAGGGCGACAGCTCGGTGCCCGGAGCAGATCAAGCCGATGGTTCGGAGGAAGATGACGACCGCTGTGAGCATGGGCGATCCTCTCGCGGATCAAGCCTTCGATTCAACGGGCTGGCCGACCGATCGCATTGTGGCGAAGGACAGTGTGTGCGTGTTGCAGATGTGGCCGCTCGTTGCGGGATGAGCTCGCGACACCTAAGTACTCTGTTTCGCAATTACGATGACGTATTTCTCTTGTACTCGGCCGGCCTCTGATGGTACGCTCGCGGTCGCAGTAGACCGCGGCCCGTGTCGAGACGCAGCCCGTTCGCCATTACACTCACTCGCGACGAACGCGCGACCCTTGAACAGAGGGCAGCCAAGTATACGTCTCCGTACCGAGACGTCGTCCGCGCGACGATTATCCTCATGGTCGCCGACGGGTTGCGCAACGACCTCATCGCCTCTCGCCTCAGCCTCCAGCGCCAAATCGTCAGCAAATGGCGGAAACGGTTCTTCTACCAACGCTTGGCCGGCTTGGACGAAGAGCCACGAGGCGGGCGCACAGCCCGCTTTTCCCCCCAGCGTCGTCGTTGAGGTCAAACGCCTCGCGTGCGAAAGCCCACGCACCGTGGGGGTGCCACTCGCGCGCTGGTCGTTGCGCGAGTTGCAGCGCGAGGTTGTCACGCGCGGCGTGGTGGGCCACCATCAGCGGCACGACGGTGTGGCGCTGGCTCGCCGCCGATGCGATCTGCCCGTGGCGCCATCGCAGTTGGTTGTTCCCGCGCGATCCCGATTTCGCTACGAAAGCGGGCCCGATCCTCGATCTGTATGCCGGCGTCTGGCAGGACGAAGCGCTGACGCCAGATGATTGCGTCCTCTCGGCCGACGAAAAGACCAGCATCCAGGCGCGCCGGCGCCGGCATGCACCGGAGCCGTGCGGCCCTACTCGCATCGCCAAGATCGAACATGAGTACGAGCGGATGGGCGCCTGGGCCTACCTCGCGGCTTGGGATGTGCAGCGCGCGAAACTCTTCAGTCGTTGTGAACCGGCGAATGGCATCGCACCGTTCGATCGGCTGGTCGCGCAGGTCATGGCAGAGGAGCCGTACCGATCGGCCCGCCGCGTGTTCTGGATTGTCGACAACGGCTCGGGGCATCGCGCGCCGCAAGCGGTCGAGCGCCTCCAGCGGCAATGGCCGAACGTGATCCCGGTCTTCACGCCGGTTCATGCGAGCTGGTTGAATCAGATTGAGATCTACTTTTCCGTGGTGCAACGCAAGGTGCTGACGCCGGGCGACTTCGCCGATCTCGCTGCGCTCGAGGCGGCGCTGCTCGGCTTCCAACACCGATACGAGGCCGCGGCGCGCCCGTTCGAGTGGACGTTTACGCGTCAGCATCTGACCGCGCTTCTGACCCGACTCGCGCTTGCGGGGCAGCGGCCGGCCGCCTGAGGCAGAATACGTCATTGTAATTGCGAAACGCTGGACTAAGGGAGGCGCGGTCATGGCATCCAGAAACGTCTCGGCGCCAGAGCCCGGGGCCTCCGCGCTCGGATGGCGGCACTGTCCGCGTGCGGGCTGACCTTGCGACCGAACGATGAGAGAGCTAGCGGTTCGTTGACACGGGTCTTTCCATATCAGAAGCCTCCGGGGCCTTTCCCGATGAGCCCGATCGGCTGCGGGCTGCCCGCTGCGTCGCTGGTTACCAGCAACTGGCCATGTGCGATCGCGTTGCTGGCCGGGCGGAAGCTCAACTCGAACCCGCGCGACGTGCCGTGAGCCAGGCTGCCGCTGAAAGCCGACCAGAAAAAGACGCCAGCGCCGGCCGGGAACGAAACGTTGACGGTACGTCCTGTCTGGTTCTCGATGGTGAGGGTCCTCGTCGCGACGGTGCCGATGCCCACCGAGCCGAAGTTCACCGGATCTGGATGGATATGTAGCGAGTTCGAGGTGCCGCCGCCGTTCGGCGGCGGAAAGCCGCCGGGACCCTTGCCGACCAGCCCGACCTCGTGCGGACTTCCGGATGCGGTGCTGGTCACTCGCAGCGTCGTGCGCTCGATCGCGTTGCTCACCGGCCGGAACGTCAGCGTGAAACTGGTCTCGGCGCCGTTGGCCAGCGTCCCGCCGGCGGCCGCCCACTGGAACACCGAGCCGGCCGGGGACGCTTGCAGGGAAAAGGTCACCATGCCGCCGGCGTTGTTTTTCGCGGTCAACGTCCGGGTGGCCACCTGGCCCACGGCGACGCTGCCGAAGCTCACCACCGTCGGCTCGAAGTTGAGGCCGGGGAAGCGTTCGACATTGCTCGAGTGCACGCAGGCACCCGAGTCGCCGTCTTCGAGGCGGGTTCCGTTCAGAGGGCTCGGCCGCACGCTGCGCCCGTACGACACGTCGGGGTGTGAAATGTTCCGGTCGTGGATTGAGAAATGCAGATGGTCCAGCGCCGAGTTGCCGGTGTCGTCCATGAAGCCGAGCCGCTGCCCGGTGATGACCAGCATCATCGTCGATACCGGGATCCGGAACGGCCCTTCTAGGTGTAGGTAACGCGACCGGAAGCGGTTGGTGACGGTCGGGTTGGCCGGGTCCGCGTGGTTGATCTCGACGAGGTTCGCCGCGCTGGAATCTCCGGAGGAGATGCCCGCCTGCACGTTGACCACAACCCCGTCGTGCACCGCCAGGACCCGCGTGCCACCGGACTCCGGGTTGTACGGCTCGTTCGGCTCGTACCGGGTGAAGTCGATAGCGAACGCGTCTTCCTCGGTATGCGTCGAGCCCTGGTGGTAGTAGAAGCCGCGGGGGCCGAATCCGCACGGGTTGCGCGCCAGGATCGCGGCGAGGATGGCACCGCCGAGCACGCCGCCGGCAGCGACGGCGGCCTGCTGCCCAATGTACTCGGTCAGCCCGCCAGCTTTGAAGCTCTGGCCGGCCGGCCACGGAGCGAGCAGCGGCAGCGGGATCGGCTGGTTGGTCTGCCGAACCGGTGGGCGCCAGCGCTCCAGCCACATCTCGGGTACCTCGGTTAGCACCACCCCGGTCCACTGCCAACCCTTCGGCGCCCGGGTGAGTTGGCAGATCACCTCGCCCCGGTACCAGTTTCCCGTCCAGCCGGCGGTCCGCTGGTAGAGCTTGCCGCCGGAGCCGGTGACATGCCGGCGGACTGTCACGGCGCTGTCGAGCAGATCGCGGTAGAAGTGCTCGAGCAGGTCCGGCTCGGCGAAGGCCATGTGGCCACCGAGCGGTCCAACCGCGAAGTGGCTGCGGCCAAGCAGTTGCGCCAACGTGGCGATGTCGCGCGCTTCCAAGGCCGTCGCCAATACCTCGGCCAGGGCCGGGCCGTGGGACTGGTAGCCGCCCGGACCGGCCGCCAGTCGGTGCAACGCCCGCCGGGCAAGGTGTGCCGGGTCATCGGTGCGCGGCGTGACGTGCGGGCCGGCAGCGTATCCGTACAGCGCGGCCGCCTGATCGTCATCGCCGGTCGACTCGGCGACCAGGCCGGCCTGAAACAGCGGCTCGGCAGGCTCGTCCGACCGCGCCGCCAGCTCCTTGTACGTCGCGATCGCGGTTCCCGCATCCCCACCAACTACGGCTGCCTGAGCCTTGTGTACAAGCGCGCACCGGATCGGATCAACGTGGGCAACCAGCCGCCGGGCTGACTGCGCGCTGACGATGGCGGCGTCGAAGGCCTTGATGGCCTCGGCGAAGCGCTGCTCCCGTGCCAGGTTGTCGGCCGACCATAGCCAACAGGCGGGCGCCAGCGGAGACTGCGGTTCCGCGGTAGCGGCGGCGGCGAGTTGGTCATTGATCCGGCACGGCTGTCGTCCCGCGTTCGCCCGTGCCATCTGCGTCGACAGCGTCCGCCATTGCTCGGTGCTTTTCGCGTCCAGGGGCTCATATGCCGGATCGGTGGGGCCGGCGGTCGGGTCGCTCATGGCATTGCTCCCTTCGGGTTGTCGCGAGCGCGATAACAGTATCGGCGGTATCGGCGGCTAACCATCATGAAGCCGATCGAGGCCCTAGAACCTGTCTCAATAATGCCGAACCAGGTTTATAACACCTGACCGGCGGCCGTCGTACTCGACGGCATGGACCTGACTGACGCTCAATGGGAGATCCTCGAGCCACCGTTCCGTCATCGCCGACGTCCAGATGGACGCGGCCGGCCACCGAAAGAGGCGCGCGTGGTCCGTGACCGGCGTGCTATGCGCGCGTCATCCCACAGGTCGAGTCGGACGGCGACCGATGATGAAGATTGCGAGCCCCCGGGGCGGGTGGTTGGTTTCCCCGGCGGATGTCGTCGACGTTCCGAGAACGAGCAATGGCCGCGACGCGAAGGAGTTCTGGCGCCTCCATTGTCAATGACCCGACTTACCGCCGCGCGTTCATGGAACGCGCCCTCACCGGGAAGCTGCCGCCGGCACTCGAAGTGATGTTGTTTCACTACCTGTTCGGCCAGCCGGTCGCGCCCGGCGACCAGGAGACGCCGCCGCACTGAATGCCGGAGGGACTTGGGCTTGTTCGGATCGGCGGTCCGGGGGCCGGTGGTCCCGTCCTCTTTCCGCAGAAGTTCGCTCGAGCCGGCCCGGCGCGTGACGGCAATCTGTGAATATGTGCTCTACGTGCTATCGCTAACCGATCCGGCACTTAACGCGGGACTGACTCGCATCGTGGCGCGCCGACTTGCATTCCCCAAGGGATTGGTCGTCCGTGAAAACCAGTCGTCGGCCTGCGAAGGGCGTCTCCGAACAGGCCGACATCATCCTCCGCGGCGTATGCCGACCTTGCGATTCTCGAGCGCGATCCGACGCAGGTCGATCGCACGGCAATCGAGAAGATCAAGGTGAGCGAAACCTGGCTTTGGAATCGCTTATGGGACGGCGAGCATCTGACAAGTCTCACCTCGCGGCGCGCGAGAGATCGGCGAGATCGTGGTGCAGCACGTCTTCGACCTTGCCAGCGATCGCCCAGCCGAGCGGCGCCAAAATTCCGGGTGGAAGCCCGGAGCTATCGAGCTCGAACTCGACACTCACCGTGGTGGCGCACCCATGCGGCTCGAACCAGAAGGTCGTGTCGATGCGCACACCGGCTTTGTAGTGCGTGATCGTGTACATCCGGTTGCGCTCGTAGGCCGTGAGCTCCATCTCCGCGCTGTCGAGCCGTCCCATCACCTCGCGGGTCTCGATCCAGCGCGTGCGAAGTCCGACCGGTCCGGACGTCAGGACCTGGAGCTTCTTGATGCCGGAGACGCGCTCGGACGCGTGGCTGAGATCGGTGAAGACCTTGAAGACTTCTTCGATCGGGGCGGCGATTTGCCGCGACACTGTCACAGTAACCATGGCATTGCCTCCTGCTCGACGATGCGGCCTACCCGGTTCGCCTCAGTCATGCAACCTCAGCGCTCGGCGTCGAAGGAAAGAGCGCGCGCAGATGCTGACAGTACAAATGAGCCGTATCGACCAACGTGAAGATGCCAACCAGACGCCCGTTCTTGGTGACGAGCGCGCTGCCGATGTGCCGCGTCGACAATTGATCGAGCACTCCGTCGAGCGGCTCGGTGACGTCCACGACATAAGCGTCCCGCACGAAGACGTCGCGCACGAACAGCTTCTCTTCCGGAGGCAAACCGAGGTTCGGGTCGAGAGCGCGCTTCAAATCGCGGTCCGTCAGCACGCCGATCAGCGTGCTGCCGTCCTTCACAGGGAGATGACGAATCGAGTGCTCGACCATCAACGTCCGCGCTACAAGCAGGCTGTCGTCGACCTGCACAACGTACGGAAAAGGCGTCATCACCGAGCCGATCGAGGGGATGTGCGTCATCATGACAGCGGGCACCTGATCGACGCCGTCCGAGGCACGGGTGGCTGCAGGTGGAACGGCAGCGGCACAATCTCACGGCGTTCGAGCACCGGAGACGGTTGCCACAGGTCGCAGCTGGCACATTCTTCCTCGCTCACGACTCGGGGGCCGATTTCGTAGCGGCCACAGAGGGCGTAGCTGTAGGAGCCCACGGAGCCTTCCGAGCCTCGGACAATCCAAACGCATTGGAGTGGCGATGCGGCGGCAGCGATTCTCGTCATACCCGGGGCAAATCAAACGCGGTGCCAGCGCCAGCAGGACGATTCGCCGGAGGGATTCGCCGTGTTCACGCCGCCTCGCGCTGAACTTTCTGCGGCGTTGTGGGAAATTCCCCAGGTGCCCGTGGAATTCACTCACGACGAGACGCGCATGGCTCGCGGCGAACCGTGCACCACGGTGCGCCTCTACGAAAGGCGTGGCGTGGCAACCCGTAGAGATCGACCCGCCGCTCGGGCCGATCTTCCAGATCACGCAGCTGCCGCAGCTGACGCCGACGCCGCGGCTGCCGGCTGCGATCAATCCCGATCCCGGATCGACCGTGCCCGATCCCACGCTCGATGCGCCGAGCTCGGTGGCCGCGGAGGCGTCTTCCGGCCGGAGGTCCTAACGCCGCCTTCACGTCGCCCGCTCGGCTCCCGGCTCGCTTAGGATCGCGAGACCGGGGCGGTGGTCCCGATTCCGGGTCCCTTCGGGTCCTCTCGCGTGTGAGTGCCCGGACGAACGGCGATCAGGTTACAGCAAACTTGCACTGAAGCCGATCAGGGCCAGGGACCCCTCTGTTAGATGGAGACGGCGCTATGAGGTTCAATCACGTTGGCATCCCCACAACGACTCGCTTTGAAGGGGAAATCGATCTTCCCCACTTGAAAGTCACGGTGAGCGACCATCAGAGCAATCCCTTCGGCATCCAATGGCAGCGGTACTGGCCATCAGGCGAAAAGAACGGGTCGCGGACCTGGCCCGTGACCAGAGGTAGGGCCTGCAACTGACCGAATCGTCGCAGATATAGTTGATCCACGCGACTGCGCTCACCGGTAAAGGCCAGCATGCTGCCGTCGGGCGAAATCGCCAGTTGCCTCGTGCCCTCGACTGATCCGCCAAGAGATACATCAGCGCCAAGGTCGACGCTCAGGTATTGCGACAACGGTGCCGGCGCGGCGCGCCATGGTTTCCAGACCAGGATTGTCGTGACGAGGGCGGCCGCGAGCGTGGCGGCGATCGCCCACGGCAGCGCGCGCTGGAGACGGGGGCATTGTCAAGACGTTTGCGGTCTGTTTTGATGGCACCATGTCGCAACCGTCGATCCGACCAACCCTCTACAAAGGCTATCGCTTCCCGCCGGAGATCATCAGTCATTGCGTGTGGCTCTACTACCGCTTCGGCGTCAGTCTACGTGACGTCTCCGAGCTGATCCTAGCTCGCGGGATTGAGGTTTTCACGAAGCCATCCGCCTCTGGACGCTGCGGTTCGGCATGGAGTACGCCCGGCGATTGCGGCGCATGCGGGGCGCCTGCTCGAACCTCTGGCACCTCGACGAACTCTGCCTGATGATCAATGGGGAGCGCGGCTGGCTGTGGCGGGCCGTCGATGATGCGGGCGAGGTCCTCGACGTCTTCGTTCAGCGCTCCCGGAACGCACGCGCCGCGAAGCGCTTCTTTCGCAAGCTCATGAAGGGACTGCGGATAGTGCCGCGCGCGATTGTGACCGATCGGTTGGCGAGCTACGCCGCGGCGAAGGCCGTCGTGATGCCGACAGTCGGCCATCTTCGCGGCGGGCGCCAGAACAACCGCGCTGAAAACTCGCACCAACCCGTCCGTCAACGCGAGCGCGGTCTGCAACTCTTCAAGAGCCTGCGGCACGCGGCGCGGTTCTGTTCCGTGTTCAGTGTCGTCTGCAACCAGTTTCGGCCGGGCCGCCATGCGCTCTCGGCCCGCAACTATCGCACGGTGATGCGCCGGCGCTGGCGGGAGTGGGACGTCGTCTCGGAAGCGAGGGCATTCGCTCTGGCAGCGTGAAGTCTTGACGACGCGTTCGTCCATGCTGGTGACGGCTCCACGCTCGAGTCTTCTCCGATGCCGCCAACAACTTGACAACGCCGGAGCAGACAACGCCCCACGGGGCTAGCAACCTGTCGTGCAGTCTGCCGTCAACACCCGCGAAGAGCTCGTTTCAGAGTCGGTCTTTATCGCGACAGGTATCCCCGCCAACTCTGATCCGCGTCGCTCAGAGAGATGCTGTAAACCTGTTCAAAGCGCGACATGATCGCGCTCAGCGATTCATTTCTTCCTTCGCCACCCCGGAAGAAGTTGAGTGTCCTCGTCATGCCATAGGTCGTCACGACGAATTGCAAAAACGACCCCGCCCACGGATACCCATTAACGTCTGATATGAGCCGAAACGAGGACGTGTCGGCCATGGCCTGCACATGGGGCAGCTGCCCCTGAGCAAGCGCCGCGTGGGCAATCGCATCGAGCGGCTGGCCATTCCACAGTGCCAGCATCGGATTCGACGCATACGGATCGACCTGCATGGAAACCGCGAGGCCCTCATTGAAGAAATCTGAAGGCCTGCCAACGAGCGCCGTCAGCACGTGCACGACTTCATGGCCCTGCCACGGGAAAATCGTGTGAACGCTGAAACTGGGAGGATCCGCCCATCCGTTGGCAGACATCCCGGTAAGCTGCTGCATCTGGATCGTTGATGTGTACTTGTAGTACTGAATCTTCTGAGGCGAATTCACGCCGAGATGAGCGACGGCCCACGCGAACCACGCCTCTTCGTGTTGCGGATCAACCGAATCGCCCGCTGAATAGCGATAGGTGAAATTGGCACTGTTTTGTGTGAGCGGCAGCGCTTGCGCAAGCACCTGTGGCGACGGTGGCCCCTGTGGCGACGGTGAGGTGGGCGACGCGCCACCGCCGCAACTAATCAGCAACGCGACCAGCGTCAGGCCGGTCACACACTCCAGCGCGAGGTATAGTCCACGCCTACGACGGATCCGTGGTTCGCCCACTCCGAACGGTGCGCCGACGAGAATCCGGTGCAACGCGATAAGTCGTTGCCGAGAATCCGGCAATGACTACTCCTTTTCTCTGCTGCAGCGGACTCATGATTAAGCAGGAAATGTGCCGCCTTCGGCGACTGGAGTTAATCAGTATGGGCTGATCCCGGCGGTCAGCCCTTCCGCCTTCCCAGCCGCACACCAACCGACGCAATCGCCAAGTTCCGCGTCCTTCGCGCTGAGCCTCTTGCTCTTGTTCAAGCACCTCCAGGGCATTCCGAAGTCGTTGATCGGCCTCAGTCGCTACAGACATCAGATCAGGGTTATCACCGACCATGCTCAACGCGGCGAGCGGCGCCATCGCCGCAACCACACTCTGGTGAGTGAGGTCTTATACACCATGACGTTGCAAGGCAGCGGGAGACCCACGTCCAGTTCGGCCTGCATCGATCACTCCCACTTCGTCTGATCAGTTCCGTCAGCCAGCGTCCTCAGGGTAGAAACGACCAGCCGCGTCGGTATTTGAGCATGAGCATTTTTTCGATCGTCACCTTCATCCAATCGCCGAATAGGTTTGGCAGCATCATTGCGAATTGCCGTGGTGGGAACAGGCGGTTAGTCAAGATCCACACTTCTTTGTTGCCGGCATCCATGACGCAAACCCCGAACCGTCCGACAGTACATGCCTCGGAGACCACCACGTGGGAGGATGGGGATGGGAACGCAGGCGTGGAGCACGTTCGTCCGGAACCACGCGCAGACCGCGTCGTGTGCGAAAACTCGGTCGAGGCGAGAACGCTCGACAATCGGCGTCTCCGACGCAATCGCCGGCGACTCGTGGCCGGGACGTCGGCCCAACGTGATGGCGCACGATGTCGACTCTGGCGGGCCTTGCGCGAGACCAAGCTCTCGGGCACGCTTGCGCCATGGGCTCGTTGCCGCCTCCGCTCGCCTTCATCGTTCTCCTGTTCGCCGGGTGGGTCAACCGGCAGCAACAGGCAGTGATTGACTACCTGCTTGAGGAGAACCGGGTCCTGCGCGCCGCGCACGGCCGCCGCCGACTCCGCCTCACCGACGGCCAGCGGCGCCGCCTGGCGGTCAAAGGCAAGATGCTCGGTCGCCGTCGGCTTGCCAGCATCGTCGGCATCGTGACACCCGACACGATCCTCCGATGGTATCGGACGCTCGTGGCGAAGAAATACGATGGCTCGCACGCGCGACGCCCTGGTCGCCCGCGCACCAAGGCGGACCTCGCCGCGCTGGCGGTCCGCATGGCACAGGAGAACCCGACCTGGGGCTATACACGGATCCGCGGAGGGCTCAAGGCGCTCGGCCACGACGTAGCCCGATCAAGGCGATCCTCAATGATCACGGCATCGCGCCGGCACCGCAGCGCGGCGCGAACATGCCGTGGAAGACATTCCTCGGCGCGCATTGGGACGGCCTCGCAGCGGCCGATTTCTTCACAGTCGAAGTCCTGACGCTACGCGGTTTGGTCCGCTACGTCGTCTTCTTCGTCATGAAGCTCAAGACGCGGACCGTGGAAATCGCCGGCATCACGTCTCAGCCGGACGAGACCTGGATGATGCAGATCGCTCGGAATCTCACGGCCGCCGGCGACGGCTTCCTGCGCGGCATGCAGCACATCCTCCTCGATCGCGATCCGCTGTACACGGCGGCCTTTCGGCGCCTGCTGCGCGACAGCGGCGTCACACCGTTGGTCCTCCCGGCGTGGAGTCCCAATTTGAACGCGTTTGCCGAACGATTTGTTGAATCCGCAAAGTCCGAGTGCTTGGACCGAATGGTGTTGTTCGGCGAAGGGCATCTCCAGGCGGCCGTCCGAGAATTTGTCCACCATTATCATGAAGAACGGCCGCACAAGGCCTGGGCAATGATCTCATCGCACCACAGACGACGGCGATCGGCACAGGCCCGATAACGTGTCGTGAGCGACTCGGCGGCCTGCTCAAGTTCTACTACCGCGCGGCCGCGTAACGCCCTCGGCCGAGTTTTCGCACATGACGGGATGGCGCGAAGGTTCTGCGCAACTTCGGCGCTCCAATTATCCAGAGGCCGTCGCTGGTCGGCGCCGGCGGTGCGGCAGGCGTCGGTCTCGGCGGCAATCCGGCCGTGGCCGTCAATCCAGCGCTTGGAGGTCCCGGCGGACCAGCGGCTGGGATCGACGACTTCTTCAGCGGCATAAAGGCAGGAGCGCTGCGACTCCTGAACTTCACGACGTACCAGACGATGAAGGATCGCGCGGGTATCGTTGGCAAGAACGGCGTCAACCCGGTGCTGCACCGGATTCAGTCGCAGGTTCCCAACGGCATTCAATTTCACTTGGTGGGCCACAGCTTCGGAGGACGCGTGGTCACCGCGACAGTCGACGGTCCCCAGACTCTTCGGGTCAACACCCTGCTGCTGCTCCAGGCCGCCTACTCACATAACGGCCTCGCGCAGAACTTCGACGGCCACGGCGCGAACGGTTTCTTCGAAAAGGTGCTCAGCCAGGCGAAGGTGAACGGACCGATCCTGATCACCCATTCGAAGCACGATCGCGCGGTCGGTCTCGCTTACCCGCTCGCATCACGCCTGAACGGTGACGACGCTGCCGGGGTCGGCAACAAGGACGACCGCTTTGGCGGTATGGGCGCAAACGGCGCCCAGCACATAGATCCGAAGCGCCTTGAGATCGCGCTGCAGCCGGTCGGCACTACGTACGACTTCACGACGGGCAAGCCGGTGATCAACTTGAACGGCGACGCGTTCATCTCGAGCCACGGCGACGTCGCGAAGGCGGAAACGGCTTACGTGCTCGCGAAGGCGATGGGCTTTTGATGCGGTACTGAACGCCGGAAAGGAGGCGCAACAACTCTTCTCCTGTCCGTCTCGAATTTGTTGTCAGGCGGCAACTGGGAGCTGGACGAGGTCCCTGCAGTGGGAGACCCACCGGACATGGCCTAGATCGGCAGGGGCCACTGTCTGTCCACTGACGAAGGTCAGCGGCGTGTGGCCCTCCAATGATGCGTGGCAGCGTGCCGCGTTGTAGTAGGCCTGGAACTCGGCTAGCTTCCGTTCAAGATCACGGGCATTCCAGAACAGCACATGGTCGAGGAATTCTCGCCGCATTGTCCCGATCAAGCGCTCCACGAATGGGTGTGATAGGGGCACGTGCGGCACCGTCTTGATTTCGTCGATCTCCAGAATCCGAAGGTTCGCCGTCCAACGGTACGCCTCGAACAGCGGGTCGTGATCGGTGCTGAGATG
>JBKPDW010000346.1:0-13892 GCA_046728115.1 Acidobacteriota bacterium
GGAGCGAATCCGGCGCCGCCGCGAACAAGACTGGTGGGTGGAACTCAGTTTTGTTGCATCAATCGGAGGTTGTTGGGACTCGAAACCTCGACCGATCGATTTTGTCAGTCATGGGCCAATTCGCGATCTTTCATTTCATGGCGCCGTCAGCCGGATCTCGCGTTGACCCTGCATCGCGTTACGGCGCGTGATTTTGACTTGGGCCTGCGGTCCGCCTCAGGTCCATCGTGATGGGCCGCTGAAAACAAAAATGCTGGGCCTCTGGCGAAGGCGAGTCGCCCGAATATTAAAGTCACCCTCGCCGGAGACATTTAATCACGTCTCGGGGATCCGCTGGTTGGTTCTGTGAAACAAGTCGTTGTTTTCAAGTCATTTAGTCGAATTCTTCACCTAGCCCATCACAGGACGGAACTTTGCTCCCCAGGCTAATGCAGAGCGGGAATGTAGTGTCCCGCAGGGGGGTCTGTGCTCGCATTGGCCTTGCAGCGAGCCGCAACGCTCGCTGTAAGTGAGAGGGCGAAGCTGTAGCCAACCGGTCGTGTCAGGCCGATGCTGCGCGAGTGCGATCCGCTCACGATTCGAGCGCCAACCGTCTCGTCCCATGATCGAGCTCAGCGACTCGTCTCTCAGAATCGATTCCGATGCAGCACATGAGACTCGACGACACGTCTTCTTTACGGACCTCTGTGCACTCCGGGACTGAACGTCTGTTCGGCGAGTATTTCCGCTGCCCTGAACCGCTGTTTGACGGCTGCGCTGAGGGTGCTCTCTCGGACGAGGGGTATTTCACGTTCGGCGGTGCAGTGTGCTACGGGCGATGGCATCGAGGCGCCACATCGAAATACGTCAATGGCCAGCAGCTGTCGGATGCGATGGTTGGCGTGGCTGCGGCGTCCGGCAGGTTACAGCTGCCGATGGATCTGTTCGAGGTCGTGACGAACCTGCGTCGTGAACGGTACCGCCGTCAGCTCCGGAATCTCGAGTTCATCACCGCAAATCCGTCGTTGAGGAACCTGTATTACAAGCTCCGCCCGGTGCTCGGGATCGGCGTCCGAAGACATCTTCAAAGGCTGCGGCTGTCGGGATGGGAAACGATCCCGTTTCCTCGCTGGCCGGTGGACGTGACCGTCGAGACGCTCATGCGCACCGCTATGGCGGTCGCCCTCCGCACCGGTGCGCGCGATCACATTCCGTTCATCTGGTTCTGGCCGGAAGGCGCCGAGGCCTGCCTGATGATGACGCACGATGTCGAAGGCCGGCCTGGCGTCGAGTTCTGCAACGCCCTCATGGATCTCGATGAGTCGCACGACATTCGGTCGTCATTCCAGCTCGTCCCGACTCGCAAAACAGCCGGTATCTGGAGCGACATCCGCCAGCGGGGGTTCGAGGTCAATCTGCACGACTGGAACCACGACGGTCAGCTGTTCAGCGACAAGAAGCTCTTTTTGAAACGCGCGGCGCTCATCAACCGCCGCGCGCGCGATCTGGGTTGCCGAGGATTCCGATCCGCCGTGATGTACCGGGAACAGGACTGGTACGAGACCTTCGACTTCGATTACGACATGTCGGTGCCAAACGTCGCGCATCTCGATCCACAACGAGGCGGCTGTTGCACGGTCATGCCGTACTTCGTGGGGAAGATTCTGGAGTTGCCCCTCACAACGGTTCAGGATTACCCGCTGTTTCACATTCTTCGCGATTACTCCATTTCGCTGTGGAGGACGCAGATCGATCTCATCCTGGCTGAGAACGGTCTGATCAGTTTCATCGCGCATCCCGACTACCTCAGGACGACACGCGCCAGAGCGGTGTACGTCCAGCTCTTGGAGCATCTCAATCAACTCCGCGCCGAGCGACGATTGTGGGTGTCGCCCCCCGGTGAAATCGAGCAGTGGTGGCGTCAGCGTCATCACATGCGGCTCGTTCCCGACG
Source organism: Acidobacteriota bacterium (assembly GCA_046728115.1). Classification (GTDB taxonomy): domain Bacteria; phylum Acidobacteriota; class Vicinamibacteria; order Vicinamibacterales; family CAVVIG01; genus CAVSWN01. The sequence continues at coordinate 1,933 of JBKPDW010000346.1, forward strand.
GATCATCATGGCGCATCGAAGGCTGCGGTGCTGAGCGCGCGAGAGTGGCATACGCGGTGCTGCAGGACGATCGCGTCGTGTACCAGCTCGACGATCGAAGGGGACCGTGACCGCGGCCACGCTATATCGTGTGGATCCCGTCAGCGATTCTCGATGGGACAGGTTCATCGACACACATCCCCGGGCGTCGGTGTTTCACACGCGTGGATGGCTCCAGGCACTGCGCGATACGTACGGATACCTGCCGATTGCCTTTTCCACGTCGGACGCGCAACAGGAATTGAGAAACGCGATCGTCTTCTGCGAAATCAGGAGTTGGCTCACCGGTCGCCGACTCGTGTCGTTGCCCTTCTCCGATCACTGCGACCCGCTGGTCGATCACTCGGAGTGGCCTGCGATGTGCGACGCCCTTCGAACAGGGCTGCAGTCGACGAACGGAAGATACCTGGAAGTGCGACCGCAATCGGTGGATTTGCTAGCGGGCTTCGGTAAATCCGAAGAGTTCTTTTTACATCTGCTGAATTTGCGGATCGGCGAAGCCGAGCTCTTCAGTCACCTCCACAAGCACGCCATTCAACAGCCGCTTCGCCGCGCGGAGCGCGAAGGCCTCGTGTGTCAGGAAGGCCGGGACGAGAAAGATCTGCGCGCGTTCTATCGCCTGCTGATGCTCACACGACAACGTCACGCCCTTCCGCCACAGCCGTTTGCGTGGTTCAGGAACCTGGCCACGTTCCTCGGGCGTGCGCTGACGGTGCGGCTGGCTCTTCATCGAGGGCAGCCGGTGGCCGGCATTCTTACACTGCGTCACCGCGACACCGTCGTCTACAAGTACGCGGCATCCGACGCGGAGTTTCACAACCTGGGCGGGATGCAGTTGTTGCTTTGGACGGCCATACGTCAGGCGTGCGCGTCTGGCTGCTCGACCTTCGACCTCGGCCGCTCCGATCGACGAAACACCGGACTGATCACGTTCAAGGACCGGTGGGGCGCGACGCGCTCGGCACTGACGTACTGGCGATTCCCGAAACCCCGTCCCTTGTCTGTGAAGAGCGATAGCTGGGTCCGCCGTTGTACTGGCGAAGCCCTGCGACATGCACCCGATGGTGTACGGATCGCCGCCGGCAGGCTGCTCTACAAGCACGTTGGTTAACACGCCTCGAGAACCGATGAAGATCCTTATAACCGGCAACCTCGGGTATGTCGGACCGCGCGTCACACAAGAGCTCCGCAGCTCGTATCCCAGTGCCGTGCTCGTCGGCCTCGATATTGGATACTTCGCCCATTGTTTGACCGACGCCGCGCGATTTCCGGAGGTCTTACTCGATCGTCAATACTTTGCGGACGTTCGGCAGCTGCCAGGCGAGGTGCTGGGCGACGTAGACGTTGTCGTGCATCTCGCGGCCATCTCGAATGATCCGATGGGGAAGGCGTACGAAGACGTCACCCTGGACATCAACTATCGCGCGTGCCTGTCGCTGGCCGAGCAGGCCAAGAAGGCCGGCGTGCGTGCGTTCGTGTTCGCGTCGAGTTGCAGCGTGTACGGCTGCGCCGAGGATGGCCCGAGGAACGAAACCTCGCCGCTCGATCCCTTGACCACGTATGCAAGGTCCAAGGTACTCTCCGAGCAGGCCTTGGCCGGGCTGGCCGACGCCCAATTTCAGGTGACCTGCCTGAGGTTCGCGACCGCCTGCGGAATGAGTCCACGCCTGCGCCTGGATCTCGTGCTCAACGATTTTGTCGCATCGGCGCTGACGAAGCGCTGCATCACGGTTCTCAGCGACGGCACACCGTGGCGGCCGTTGATCGACGTGGGCGACATGGCGAGAGCCATCCAATGGGCAATCGAGCGCGAATCGAGTGCCGGCGGCCACTTCCTGGTCATAAACGCCGGCAGCGATTCCTGGAACTACCGCGTCGCGGATCTGGCTGCAGCTGTCGCGGAAATGGTGCCGCAAACTGATGTGTCGATCAACCGCCAGGCGCCGCCCGATAAGCGGTCGTACAGGGTTGATTTCTCGAGGTTTCGTGCCTTGGCGCCGCACCACCAGCCGCGCGCGACGTTGTCCGCCACGATTCGCGAACTCGTTCGCGGACTGCGAGCGGCTGGCTTCAACGATCCCGATTTCCGCAACTCTCCCTTGATTCGCCTGCACGTGCTCGGCGATCTCGAGCGTCGAGGACTTCTGGATCGCGCATTGCGCTGGACCGAGAAGAGGGCGGCTCCAACCGTGCCGGACTCGATCGGTCCCGCCGCGTCGGCAGACGCAATCCAGATGGCGTGATGGCGCACCTCGAGAGAAGGCCTGCATCGTGAAGACTATCCTGGTCACCGGGTCGTCCGGTCTGATCGGCTCCGAGGTGTGCGTCCACTTCGCACGGGAGGGTTACTCCGTCCATGGATTGGACAATAACCAGCGCGCGCGGTTTTTCGGGCCCGAGGGCGACACCCGCTGGAATCAACGCAGACTCGAGCGCACCCTGCCCCACTTCCGCCACCATGAGCTGGATATTCGGGATCGTGCCGGCGTACTCGCGCTGGTCGGGGAGTTGCGCCCCAGTGCCATCGTCCACACGGCGGCCCAGCCTTCGCACGATCGCGCCGCGGCAATTCCTTTCGACGACTTCGATACGAACGCGGTCGGAACGCTCAATCTACTCGAGGCGGCTCGGCAGGCGTGTCCGGAGTCGCCGTTCGTGCACATGTCCACCAACAAGGTCTACGGCGACGCGCCGAATGCCATCGCGCTCGTGGAGCAGCCGACGCGGTGGGATTATGCCGATCCGGCCTACGCCGAAGGCATTCCGGAGACGTTGACCATCGACCAGTCGAAGCATTCCCTGTTCGGGGCGTCCAAGGTTGCGGCCGACGTGATGGTGCAGGAATACGGCCGCTATTTCGACATGCCGACATGTTGCCTGCGTGGTGGCTGTCTGACAGGACCCAATCACAGCGGCGTCGAGCTGCACGGGTTCCTGAGCTTCCTCGTCAAATGCAACCTGGAGGGGCGCGAGTACCGCGTGTTCGGCTACAAAGGCAAGCAGGTGCGGGACAATATTCACGCCGTCGACGTGGCGCGCTTCATCCATGCGTTCGTCGACGCTCCGCGGATTGGCGAGGTATACAATCTGGGAGGCGGTAAAGGCAACTCCTGCTCGATCCTGGAGGCGTTTGCGCTCGTCGAACAAGTGACCGGGCGCAAGCAGACCTATACGTACGCCGTCCAGAATCGCGCCGGCGACCACATCTGCTATTACAGCGACCTGCGTAAAATGCGCGCGCACTTCCCGTCCTGGAGCATTACGATCTCCCTGGAGCAGACCATCCGCGACATCGTCGAAGCGTGGCACCGCCGCGCGGACGCGGTGACCGCCTGACAAGAGTGCATCATGTCCGCTTGTCTGACTGAAGCGCCGTCGGATATCGACTTGCCACGACAGAGATCCGTCTCCATGTCTCCGTTCGTCACTATCGGCATCCCGATCTACAAACGCCTCCAATACCTTCCGCACGTGTTGAAGATCGTCGCGGCTCAGGATTACCAGAACATCGATCTCCTGGTCTCGGACAACGGACAGAATGGCGATGCGCTTCCCGCTATCATCGATAAGCATTACCGGCGTCCGTACCGGTTGCGTCGAAACGCGACGACCGTCGGTATCTCCAGGCACTTCACGCAACTGATCGACAACGCGCGGGGCGAGTACATGATCATCCTCGCCGACGACGACGAAATCAGTACCAATTTCGTGTCGGATCTGGTGCAACTGCTGGCAAAGCATCCGGAAGCATCCGCGGCGTTCGCGGTAGAGGAAGTCATCGACGAGGCGGGATGCGTTCTCCGGAAATCGAAGCCGACCGTACCGGAGCTCATGTCGGGGGCCGATTTCATCCGGTCGACGTGGGGGACCTGGTCGTACGGATTCGGATCATTCTGCACGTTTCTCGCCAGGACAGAAAGACTCCGCGAGGCTGGCGGATTTCCGGAGATCTGGGCGGGAACGAGTGACGAAGATCTGCTCGTCATCAAGCTCTCGCTGAACAGCCACCTCGCGTTCAGCACGCGCTCAACGTTCCGAAAGCGGTTCGACGAGAAGAGCGAGGGTTACGCTATCGACCTGTCCGACCTCGCGCGGGGTATCCGCGAGTACCTGGCGTTGCTGGACTCCGATGCACAGGTTCGCGCGTACGCCGAGGTGCACGCGGCCGAGTGGGCCGAACTTCGCCAGTACCTCGTCGCGAGCGCCTGGAACACGTACTACCTCCGGTGGTCGGGCATGTACCGAAAGCGCATGAGCCCGTTGCGATGGATTGCGGCCGGACGGGCGCTGCCGTTCCCCGAGTACGCGCAGGCATGGGTTTCCACGGTTGCCCGAGCCCCCTTGAACGCGTTGAAAGAAGCGTTCCTACATGCGGTTTCGCGAAACTCGAACGACGCCGATCCTAGACGCGTCTCCCGCTGACCTGAACCCTCGGTGAACATTCTGCACGTCAGCACGTACGACATGAAGGGCGGAGCCGCGCTGGCCGCCTACCGCCTCCATCGCGCGATGCTGCATCATGAGGACTGCCGTTCCTCCATGGTCGTGCTTCGAAGGGACAGCCGGGACCCCAGCGTCTTCAGAAGCCACCAGTCGAGCGCAGCGTGGCGTCGAGCCGAGCGGCTCTTCCTTCGTTGGCGCATCGAGCGCGACCGGGGCCCGTACCGCGAACCTTTGTCTCGGGCCGAAATCTTTTCCGATGACCGCGGGATGGGTGCCGGGCAGATCGTACCGAACATTGTCGAATTCGACATCGTGCAACTTCATTGGATTGCCGAATTTCTGCATTACGGCAAGTTCTTCAGTACCGTCCCACCTCACATCCCGCTCGTGTGGCGACTGGCCGACATGAATCCCTTTACCGGCGGCTGCCACTACGATGCACGATGCGGTCGATTCGAACAGGCGTGCGGCTGTTGCCCCATGCTCGACAGTCAGCAACCGCACGACCTGTCGAGCGCCACATGGAAGCGAAAGGCGCGGGCGTTTGCAACGCTGTCCGACGGGGACCTGCATCTGGTTGCGCTCAACGAATGGATGGCCGGCCAGGTGAAACGCAGCAGTCTGTTTCGTCGCTTCGAATGCACGGTGATTCCCAATGGCGTCGATCTCCAGGACTTCAGGCCCGTCCCACGCCTGGCGGCCAAGGAAGCGCTGGGCATCCCGGGAGGAAGCGAGGCGATAGCGTTTGTGTCGGATTCCGTGAACAACGTCCGCAAAGGCTTCCGACTGCTGGTCGACGCGTTGAACGCGTTGCGAGACCGCAGGAATCTCGTACTGCTCGTCGTCGGCGAGAGCGATGCGGGCATTCGGAGCAGCTTGCCGGCCGTGCAGGTGGGGCGCGTGCAATCGGTGCCGTTTCTGCGGCAAATCTACAGTGCCGCCGATCTGTTCGTGATCCCGTCGCTCGAGGACAACCAGCCGAATACCGCGCTGGAGGCGATGGCCTGTGGAACGCCGGTAGTCGGCTTTGCGACCGGCGGAATCCCCGAGCTCGTTGAACACGGGCGCACCGGTCTGCTGGCGGCGCCCGGTGACGTGTCAGACCTGGCACGCGCGATCGAACGCTTCCTCGATGACGAACAGTTACGCGCGACAATGGCACGCGCGGCGCGCACCAGGGCCGAGACCGTGTTCCCCCGCGAGAAACAGGTGGTGCGGTATCTCGAGCTGTATACGCGGTTGCTCGCTCAGCGTCGCGCGACGCGGCCAGCCGCCGCCCGACTGCGCGTACCCCTCGACCATCGCGACGTACGGAACCCGACTTATCCACTGACAACGGATTTGAAACACCGCAGCGGCTTTCTGAGGACTGAGGCATGAACGAGGTCGTTTATTCATCGGAGCCGGATCTGCTCAATCCAGTTCGGTTCGTCCGCGCCATGTTTCACGATCTGACCGCGTCGTGGGAGCTGGCGTGGCGGCTGTTCGTCCGCGATTTCAACGCGCGGTACCGGCAGACGCTGCTGGGCTACGTGTGGGCATTTCTGCCGCCGCTCGCTACAACCATTCCGTTCATCTTTCTCAAATCGCAGGGACTGCTTACGACGGGAGAGACGTCGATCCCGTATCCTGCGTACGTGATGGTCGGGATGTTGTTCTGGCAGCTGTTCGTCGACGCCGTCCAGTCTCCCCTGAAGGCCGTGACGGCTGCCAAGCCGATTCTCTCGAAGGTTCAGTTCCCGCCGGAGGCGATCCTGATGGCGGGTATCGGCGAGGTTCTATTCAGCTTCGTGATTCGCCTGCTGCTGCTCATTCTGGTCTTTGGGTGGTATCGATCGCTGCCGCCGGTGACGGCTCTGCTGACGCCCGTTGTCGTGACGTCCGTAGTCGTGCTGGGTTTCATGGTCGGCCTGCTCGTGACGCCATTGGGCATTCTGTACGAAGACTTCACCCCCGGCCTGGCACTCGGGACGACGTTCTGGCTGTTTTTCACACCCGTGGTGTACCCCGCGCAGCGTACGGGCGCCGGCGCCCTCATCACGAGCGTCAACCCCGTGAGTCCGTTGATTATCGTAGGGAGGGATTGGCTGACGACTGGTGTAACCAACCAGTTCACGGCATTTGCCGCGGTGTCGGTCGGCTCGATCGTTCTTCTTCTCGCCGCCTGGATCTGTTATCGAGTCGCGCTCCCGCATCTCGTCGCGCGGATCGGAAACTGATCTCGAGTCGGCACGAGGCACATTGTCCACGCTAGGAAGTCAGATGTCATCCGACGTGCTCATCAGCGTTGAGAACGTCAGGAAAAAGTTCTGCCGCAGCCTGCGGCGGTCGCTGATGTACGGGATGCAGGATATCGCCGCCGATCTGCTTCGCATGCCGCGACATGGCTTGCGTCAGGGAGAATTCTACGCCGTGGATGGGCTCTCCGTCGATCTGCGACGGGGTGAGTGCCTGGGGATCATCGGCCGAAACGGCGCTGGCAAGACGACGCTGCTCAAGATGCTCAACGGGATCATCAAGCCCGACGAGGGGCGGATTCGCGTCCGTGGACGCGTCGGTGCTTTGATCGCCCTCGGTGCGGGGTTCAATCCGTTGTTGAGCGGCCGCGAGAATATCTATGTGAACGGCGCGATTCTCGGCATGAAGAAGGCGGAGATTCAGGCAAAGCTGAACAGCATCATCGATTTCTCCGAGCTGCGCGACTTCATCGATGCGCCGGTTCAAGGCTACAGCTCTGGCATGGTCGTGCGACTCGGCTTCGCGATCGCCGTCCATTGCCATCCAGACAGTCTGCTCCTCGACGAGGTGCTCGCCGTCGGAGACAGTGCGTTCCAGGCGAAGTGTTTCAACGCGCTGAGCGAAATGCGCAACAGAGGAATCGGGTTCATCCTCGTCTCTCACAACCTGGGGGCCATCGACTGGTACTGCGATCGGGTGCTCTATATCAGAAAGGGACGCTGCGCCTACGTCGGGAATCCGCAGGAGGCAATCGTGGAGTACAACCGCGACCTCCTCAACGACGATCTGACGTCCGCGAACGGTGTGCCTGGCGCCACCGTCAACGGCAACGGCAAAGTCGTGGTCAGGGAGATTGTGTTCCTCGGCGCATCGGGGACACCCGTCACCGAGATTCGCTCAGGGGAGCCGCTCACGTTGCGACTGGTCTACGACTGTCGCGGCAGCATCGCTATGCCGACCGTCGTCCAGGTTCACATCAAGGACCAGAGCGGGGTGTTCTTTCACCATCCACATGCGGTCGAGATCAAGAACCTCAAAGGCACGGGGAACATCGATGTGTCCTTCGACGCCATTCCAGCGAACAATCAACGATTGCTGTTTTCGGTCGCACTGTACGAAATGCGATCGCGCGAGTTGTTCGACTGGAAGCCCGATATCCCGTTGATCGTGAACGGCGTTGCAAGCTCCAGAGGTCGAGTGCATCTTTCTTTCCGCTCGACGGTGACGCCGCACGACAGCGGCCATGCATCAATCGGGGACACGTCCACGTCCGATTCGAACCGGTTCGAGCCAGTGGTCCGCCGCTGAAACGGGCCCTTCGCCGCATAGAACAGCCTTGGCAATCATTCTCGGCATCTCGGCCTTCTATCACGATTCGGCGGCAGCACTGGTGCGCGATGGCGAGATCGTGGCGGCTGCGCAGGAGGAGCGCTTCACGCGTCGCAAGCACGACCCGGGATTCCCGACGCAGGCCATCAAGTACTGTCTGTCGCAAGCGGGTGCACACGCGCGCGACGTGGACTTCGTGGCCTTCTACGAACGGCCATTGGTCAAGTTCGAACGTCTTCTCGAGACGTACCTCGCCTACGCCCCGCGTGGTTTCGAGTCGTTCGCGCAGGCGCTGCCCGTGTGGGCAGACGCCAAACTGCACCTGCCGGAGATCATTCAGAACGAGTTGGGCGCTGAGTTCAAAGGGACGCTCTGGTTCGCGGATCATCACCAGTCTCACGCGGCCAGCGCCTTCTTTCCGTCTCCGTACGAGCAGGCGGCCATCCTGACCCTGGACGCAGTCGGCGAATGGGCCACGACGTCGGTCGGTCTGGGCCGCGGGAGTACGGTTGAACTCGTCCACGAGATCCGGTTCCCGCACTCTTTGGGCATGCTGTATTCGGCCTTCACGTACTACACCGGCTTCAAGGTGAATTCCGGCGAGTACAAGCTCATGGGGTTGGCGCCGTACGGCACTCCCAAGTACGCCGATGTCATTCGTGAAAAACTCGTACGGATATCGGACGACGGCTCCCTGACACTGGACATGTCGTACTTCAACTACTGTCAGGGACTGACGATGACGTCGGAGCGGTTTCATGAACTCTTCGCAGGGCCGCCGCGCAAACCGGAGAGTTTCATTACGCAAAAGGAGATGGATCTGGCGGCCTCGATCCAGGTCGTGTGCGAAGAGGTCGTGCTCAAGGCCGCGCAATACGCACATCGTGTGACGTCAGCCCGCAATCTCGTGATGGCGGGCGGCGTGGCGCTGAACTGCGTGGCGAACGGACGACTGTTGCGCGAAGGACCATTCGAGAATCTGTGGATTCAACCTGCGGCCGGCGACGCGGGCGGCGCCCTCGGCGCAGCGCTGCTCGTCTGGCATCACGTGCTGCGGAAGCCGCGCACACCAGCATCATCGGATGCGCAGATGGGATCACTCCTCGGCCCTGCTTTCGGCGACGTGGAGATCAGGACGTTCCTGGACTCGACCGGCGCATCGTACGAATACCTGCCACACGAGGAGGACCTCCTGGATCGGGTCGCCCGTCTCATCGATCAGGAGAAGGTGATCGGATGGTTCCAGGGGCGCATGGAGTTCGGTCCACGAGCCCTGGGCGGCCGCAGCATCATCGGCGACGCGCGATCGCCGCAGATGCAGCAAAAAATGAACGTCAAGATCAAATTTCGCGAATCGTTCCGACCCTTCGCCCCATCCGTTCTGCGCGAGTTTGCGGACAAGCTGTTTGAGATGCGTCCCGACGACGAGAGCCCGTACATGTTGCTGGTCGCACCGGTGCGGGAAGGATGGCGTACGTCGTTGAGCGACGACGACCGCCGGCACATGCAGGACCCCGACCTTCGCGTCCGGGTGTCCGTGCCGCGCTCGCGGGTTCCGGCGATCACCCACGTGGACTACTCGGCCCGTGTGCAGACCGTCGATCCAGCGCGGCACGGACGCTACTACCGGTTGATCGAGCGTTTCTACCAACTGACCGGCTGTCCGGTGATCGTCAATACGAGCTTTAATATCCGCGGCGAACCGATCGTGTGCACGCCCGAGCACGCGTTCCGATGCTTTGTCGCGACCGAGATGGACGCTCTAGTGCTGGAGAATTGCATTCTGATGAAAGACGTGCAGCCGCCGGGTTTACTCGAGGATGCTGCAGCCTACAAGGCGCAGTACGCACTGGACTGAAATGGTCTGGCACAGGGCCGGTCGGTCGAAGCGTTCATGGAAGTCGCCCCACACCGCGGAGCTTGCGGGGAGCCGATGCCGATAAGACGATTGGTCAGGCGTTCGCTGCGCGCGGCAAAACGCTGGCTCGATCAACCAGAGACCGCCGACGAAACGTCCAGCGTGAAACCTGTCGAATTCGACAACTCATACGATTGGCTGCGTTACGCGTTCGGCAAGGTGATGCGCGATCCGTCGTGCAGCAGCAGGCCTCAGTATGTCTGGGGGATGCTGCAGGGTGCCGCGCTCGCGCGTGTTCTCGGCATTCGGGAGATGTGCGCGCTCGAATTCGGCGTCGCGTCGGGCGCTGGACTTCTCGCCATGGAACGTATCGCCGAACACTGCGAAATCCTCACAGGGCCCGGGACATCGATGGCCATCTTCGGCTTCGATACGGGCACCGGCTTTCCAAAGCCGCAGGATTATCGCGACCTGCCATATCGGTGGTCCGAAGGATTCTATCCGTGCGACAAGGAAGTGCTCGCCGGAAGGTTGCAGCGCGCGCAGGTGCACTACGGCCTTGTCGGCGAGACGCTCCTGTCGTTCGTCCGCGGCAATCCACCGCCGGTCGCCTTCGTCGGCGTCGACGTCTGTTTTTACAGCTCGGCGCTGCAGGCGCTGCGGCTGTTCGACGCGGAGGACCGCCTGCTGCTGCCGCGGATGCCCTGCTCGTTCCGCGGTTCGATCGGTAAAGAGTTCTGCGAGTACATTGGAGAACCGCTGGCTATTTCGGAATTCAATTCCCGGCACGAGGACAGGAAGCTGTGCCAGACGCGCGGCCTGCGCTATTTCGTGCCATCGGAATTCGACGGACATTGGACCGAGATGCTGCACACGTTTCACGCGTTCCGGCACCCGGCCTATGGCGTCGCCCACTCGTACGCGCAATCGGCCATCATCGACATCGACGGCCGCGAAACGTTCGTCCGATCCGATTCCAGCATCGACCGCCCGGTTGTCACGGCCGTGCACGAACGGAGCCAATGACCATCTTTCTGCCTCATCGCCGTCGAGCGAGCGTCCGCGCTTTCTTGGCGACGATCGCTGTGTTGGCTGGGGTCGTCCCGCCGCTGTTGGCGCCGGTTCTCGGATGGTCGCGTGCCTTGGCCGCTGATGGCGTTGTCGCGCTCGTTGTGGTCGCGCTCCTCACGCAGGAGACCATCCTGAACAGGATGTACGGGGGTTGGAATTGGCTGCTCGTCAAGGGTTTTGCGCCGTTCGCGCGAGCCGTGGCAACGCGACTTGCCTACGGCATCGTCATCTGCGCCGGCTCGACGCAAGGCCGGTCGCGACTGGCGCTCGCCTCGCTCGACCGGCCAGACAGCGGCTGGACGCCCCGGCTTCCGCAGACGCAGGTCGAGGAACGGGAAGTACGGTCGGGACGAGTCTGGCGCCGGCAGATTGCCTGGGCATTTCAATCAGGCAACGTATGGAGCCTGGCGCTGGTACCGCTCCTGATGATTCTCCGGACGTGCTCGGACACCTCCGAGTCCGCTCCACCAATCGAAAACATTTACACGCTCTTTTAGGCAGGCGTGCAGACACATCGTTTCTTTCGCACCCTTGCGGCATTCGCGGTCGGCGTCGTGGCCATGGTTCTTTCGGCTCCGATTGCTGCGGCAGTGCTGTTGTTCGCCGCGATCAGTGCACTCACGCGCCGTCTTGCGGTACGCTTCGAGCCGCGCATCTCGGCCTGGGACGAGGTCATTGCGTTCGACCCAACGATCGGCTGGAAGTCAAAGCCGAATCTTCGGACGTACTGTCTCGCCGACGATGTATTCCAGATCACGACGGACGCAGACGGCTGGCGAGGTACCGACACGACGCTTGCCGACGCGGAGGTCGTGGTTGTCGGCGATTCGCACGCGTACGGACACGGCATCGATGACAGAGACTTCTTTGGCCACATCTGTCGGGTGCCTCGCGTCAAAGCAATCGGTGTCAGCGGCTACAACATGGTCCAGGAGCTGCTGCTGATGCAGCAGGTAGGCGCGCACCTGGCGAACAAGATCGT
>JBKPDW010000347.1:0-8004 GCA_046728115.1 Acidobacteriota bacterium
ATGTCGACCGGAGCGCCAGTGCTGACGCCATCAACCGTTTCGTACCTGGCGGCGCCTCCAACCTTGATCAGATGGGCAGGACCGATCGGCGTGAATGAGTAGGTCGTCAGCCATTCCCAGCGACGGCTGGTGCCGTCGGTCGAGTTGAAGTAACTGCCGGAGTTCTGTTCGGGCGCGAAAATCATCGGCCCGTTGCCGACCGCGGGGTAGATCGTGACGTTGAATGTTTTGACGCTGAACGTGTTCTCGAGTACGCCGTCATTGCCGATGATGATCTGATCCGACCCGGTCCCGAAGAGCGCGTCTTTCTTGACGTTCGGTGTGACCGGCTGCGGATTGAACGGATCGAGCCCGGCGTAGGTCGTCTTACGGGGCGCGACGAGCGCCGACCCGGTGACGTGATTGGTCGGCGAAACGGTCCAGTCGACCCGCGTGTAGAACTCGATCGACTGCACCTTTGTGTCGCTCTCGAGCGCCGGCAGGTCGAATACGCGGTTCTGGCTGTACTCGAGCTGAGTTGACTGCAGGAGGTTGACCTTGCCTTTTACGAGCGGGCCGCCGACGGTGACGCGCGGCGTCCACGACTCGAGGCCGTGCAGCCCACCATCGCGGAACCGCAGCCGCGGCTCGAGGTCGTTGATTGTCGTGCGCCATTTGTCGCCGCCGCTTTGCGTGTCGACGATCGTGATGGCGCCGGTCGACAGGCCGTGCTCCGGCGCGAACGCGGCGCCGTGCACTTCGACGGAGCTCACCGCATCAATCGGCAGTTCGACCGCATCGTCCCCGGTCACCGGATCGGTTCCGTCGGCATTGTTGAAGTTCATCGCGCTCTGGTTGCTGCGCGCGCCGTTGATGTTGAGGAGACCGTCGGGCCCGCGCACGACGCCCGGAATCAGCGGCAGCGCATCCTGAAAACGATCGCTGGCCAGCGGCGCGATCTCCAGTGCCGCGGCTTTGATCGTCTCGACGTTCGCGGCAATCGACGTACTGTTGATCGCCTGCGCGGAGCCGGTGACCGTGACTTCTTCGTGGAGAACGTCGGCATCGAGACGAAGCGCCATGTCCACCGTCGCGCTCGGCGCGACGACGGTCGTCTTGCTCGCCGACTTGAAGCCCTGGAGATCGGCGGACACGGTACACGTGCCGCTCGGGGCCTCGCCAAAGCGGAAGTGCCCCTGATCGTCGGTCACCTCGACGCTCGGCTGTTGGGAATCGCCGCACGTCAGCGTCACGGTCACGCCGGGCACGGTGATGGCCTGACCGTCGGGCGACGGCAGCGATACGGTTCCGGAAACGACGCCGCTGGAGGTTTGAGCCAGCGCCGGCCCGCTCAGTGCGGCGAGGATCAGCCCGGCGTGTGAAAGGCGGTGCAACATAGTCATGGCGGCAGTCCAGGCAATGAGCGCGCCGAGGCAGCGCTCGTTTCTCAGGCCGATTTTTCCAGTTGGCCGACGGAATACGTGAGTGCTGGCGCGCACCGTCTGATTGCGCGCACCGCGATGGCGACCAGGCCCAGTGCCGTCCAGAAGAGGACGCGCAGCTTCCGGACGAGGGCGAGCATCACACCTGTCGCTGGATCGATCGCGACATGGGTCGCCACGAATGCGGCGCTCGCCTCGTCTACGCCTAGTCGCATCGGCACCATCTTGAACACCAGGGTGACGCCGCGATTGATCAACTCGAACGCGACCGCGGCTCTCCAGGTGGCGCCTGCGGCGCCGAGAAATCGCAGGATCAAGTACGCCTCGGCGCATCCGAGTGCGTGGTAGGCGATTTCGAGTGCACCGATCGCGCAGGCGCGCCGCGGTTCGGCGACGACAAAGCGCCGGACCGGTGTGAGTGCTCGGCGAATGGGTTTCACCAGCGCCAGCGTCGAGATGCCGGCAAGGACGGCGACCACGGCGATCCGGCCGGACACGATAAGGACGGTTCCGGCAACGGCGACCAGCAAGAGTGAAGCGGTGTAGAACGTGAACTCCAGCATCAGCCCGCTGAACGCCGCCGCGAACGGCATGCGGTTGTCCACGTGCTGCGCCTTCATTGGTTCGCCGACGACGAACCCCATCGGCAGGAGGGTGCTCAAGGCCTCGCCGGCCATTCGTGCGCGGAACGCGTCGGCGAGCGGGAGACGCTGCGTTCCCGTGAAGGCCAGCGTCCAGGCGCTCGCTTTCGCCAGCTCGCGGACGGTGGACAGCAGCAGAATCGACGCGAAGCCCCAGCCGACCGTCGCGATCGCCTGGCGGACGCTCGCCACGCCGACGGCTGTCAGGGTATATGCAAAGGCGGCGATGCCGAGCAGGGTCGATGCGGCGGCGAGCGTGCGCTTCACCGGGTGACCTCGGCCGGCGGCAGCGGCCCCGGTTTCGAATCGTCGAGCGTGAGATGAATTTCAATCCACCAGCGCGGCTGATACGTGACCGCGATCGGCATCTCCGCAAGCGCGCCGTCGGCCGCATACGTGATCGAAAATTCGGTGACCGCGCCGCTGGCGTTCTTCATCTGGAACTGCGACGCGATCAGATGGTCGTAGGTGGCGGCGCCGATGCGCTGCGTGCCTACGGCCCGCGACTGCGTCGCGCGCAGTTGATACACGTTCCCGTGGTAGACGAACGGCACGCGTTCGCTCGGGTGGACCGCGCCCGTCGATCGCCATTCGGCGGCCTGGGCGTGGAGGAGATCGGCCACGGCGCTGAGGAACCCGGGACGCGCGCCGGCCGGCATCTGCACCACGCGCGGCTGACTGTCGGTTCCGCTGCGCTCGGCTGTTTCGAGGACCGTGTCGACCTGGCGCAGCGTCAACGTCGACGGGGCGGACACCGACCGAACGACGGATCGCGCTTCGCCGCCGGAGACCGACGCGTGAATGATGTTGAACGTACTGTCGCCGCGCTTGCGCAGATTCGCCTCGGCCTGATCGACCGACTCTTCGTCTGACTCAGTCATCAGACCGACGACCGTCGCCTCGGTACCGCGCAGTTCTTCAGCGATGTAGCCCCAGCGATTGATGCTGCGCGGGGCGCGGTCCGGATCGGACCCGATGAGGAGCGCATACGTGGACGAGTCGGCGTCGCGGCGCGCGGCAATCACCGCATCGCCGACGTCCTCTTTGCCCATCCAGAAGAGCAGCGGCCGAACGCGTCCGCCGATGGTGTAGTGATGACGCTGACCGATCGTCAGGGCCACGGCTGCCGCGTGGGACGCGTGTTCGGCCCGAGGCGCGGTCTGCCCGAGAATCGCGAGCGCGAATGCAGCGACCAACGTCCGGCGCGTCATTGTTGCACCGCCGGCACGTTGACGGTCAGCGGTCGCGCCGCCGCCCAGGATGGCAGATGCGCGGTGCGCGTCCCGGCGACTGTGTAGATCCGTCGCCGTTCGCCGTCCATGTAGATGCGCGTCAGGATCTCGGCGAGCAGGCCGAGGCCGACGAGCAGGATGCCAGTCTGAACCAGCACCGCGCTCAGCAGGAGCAGCGGTCCGTGCGCCAGAAAGACCGGCGCGCCGGTGATGATTTTGGTCAGGACGACCCACGCCGCCGCGGCCGCACCGGCGCCGGCGCTCGCGAATCCGAGCGGGCCGAACAGGTGCAGCGGCCGCGTGACGTACTTCAGCAGGAAGCGCACCGTCAGCAGGTCGGCCATCACCCGCCAGGTCCGCGACAGCCCGTAATTCGACTTGTTCTGCGGACGGGGGACGTTCTTGATGGGAACTTCCGCGATCTTCGCGCCGTTCCAGCTGGTCAGCGCCGGAATGAACCGATGCAGATCGCCATAGAGGCGGACCGGCTTGATCACCGACGCGCGATACGCCTTGAACGTCGTGCCGAAGTCGTGGAGCGACACGCCCGAGAGTTTCGCCATCAGCCAGTTGGCGATCTTCGACGGCAGGCGGCGCGTCCAGTACCCGTCGACGCGCCGCTCTCGCCAGCCGCTGACGACGTCGTAGCCCTCGTCGAGCTTGGCCAGCAGCTTCGGAATCTCCTCCGGTTCGTGCTGCAGGTCGCCGTCCATCGCGACGATGACGTCGCCGCGCGCCGCGTCGAACCCGGCGGCGAGCGCCGCCGTCTGACCGTAGTTGCGCGCCAGGCGGATCGCATGAACGCGGGGATCGTGCCCGGCGAGCCCGTCTACCGCCGCCCACGTTTTATCTGCGCTGCCGTCGTCGACGTAGATGATTTCCGTCTCGAGGCCGAGCAGCAGGACGACTTCCGTCAGTCGCCGGTGGAGCTCGTGCAGGGTTCCGACTTCGTTGTAGAGCGGCACGACGATCGACAGATCGATCGGGTCGCGTTTGTCACGACGCATGGCAAAAACTCCTTGGCGATGACACGTCTGTCTTGAGATCGTGGGAAACGAGACGCACGTACTCGTCTGTGACGAGCTGTGCGATCGCGGGTGAGGTCAGCAGCGCGACTTCCGCCTCGCGCGACGCGAGCAGTCGCGTCGACATCTGGCGCAGCGGGCCGTCGACGTAACCGGGATGCACCATCAGTTCGGTGTACCCGGCGGCCAGCGTCCGCAGCGCCGCGGCGAGTGAATCCGCCGTCATGACACCGGTCATCGCGCGACCGACGAAGCGCGGCGTCAAAAGGCGCCGCGCCGCCGCGAGGCGATAGCCCTGGCGCGCCCAGATCGCGAGCGGCAGGTCGGCGAGTGTCCGTTCGTACGGCACGCGGACGACCGGAACGCGAAACCTGTCGGCGAGCCTGGCTACGATTTCGAATACAGGCGGATAGAGGTGAACGTGCTTGTGCGAATCGAGATGCGTGGGCGTAATGCCGTTCGACGTCGCGTATTCGATTTGCGCCGTCAGCTCCCGCTCGACGTCCTGCATCGACACGCGTCCCCTCAGACAGGCGACGATGAACGGCCGCCACGACACGTGGAACCGTCCATCGTCTTGCACAAGGGTGGGAACGCGATCGGGCGGGAGGATCGGCGCGCCGTCGACCAGGGTGAGGTGGACGCCGATACCGAGAGCGGGGCGGAGCCGGGCCCGGCGGATCGCATCTGCCGCGGCCGGCGGGGTGGCCATCAGACTCGCGCTGGTGAGAATGCCGCGATCGTGCGCGTCGAAAATGCCGTCGTTGACGCCGACCGTCAGCCCGAGATCATCCGCATTGACGACGAGGGTGCGTGGCATGGTTAACTCCGCGGGAGCACGTAGACGCGCGCGGCGATCGCATCAGCCGCGCGCAGGACGCGCCACGGCGACGCGGCCTGCGTCAGGTGCTCGACCACTTTCTGGTTTTCGAAGGTGAGATGTTCGGGCTGGACGATCACGAACGACGGCTGGCCGTCGTGCGGCAAACCATCGGCCGACAGCGAGCGGACGCGCAGGTCCGTTCGTCCGCTCAGGCCAACGTAGTACGAAACGACGCCCGGTGCGTCGCTGACAATCGCCGCACCCGGCTGCGCGATCGGCGCGATCGCCGCGACGGCTTCGCGGACGCCGAAGTCGTAGGTCTCTTCTGGAAACGTCGTTCCGGCCGGT
Organism: Acidobacteriota bacterium; assembly: GCA_046728115.1. Classification (GTDB taxonomy): domain Bacteria; phylum Acidobacteriota; class Vicinamibacteria; order Vicinamibacterales; family CAVVIG01; genus CAVSWN01. Next base: position 5,491 of record JBKPDW010000347.1, read on the forward strand.
GCAAGCGCTTCGCCGATCCCGTTGCGGAACAGCGATGGAAAGGGCTCGGCGATGCGCGCCGCCAGGAACGTTCCCGAGATGCACACCGTCAGCGCCAGTCCAGCGAAGGTCACACGGGTGATCGGCAGCAGCCACGATTTCCGGAGCACCCACTGAATGCCGGCGACGACGCCGATCGCCGCGACGACATCGATCGCGGCGAAGAGTGGCAGCGCGTAGCGCATGAACTTCACCGCCGGCACGGACAGGCCGACGAGAAAGAGGCCGAACCACACCGCCAGCAGGAGAGAGCCCCGCTCGCGACGGCGTCGCAGCAGCTCGATCGTGCCGGGCACGAGCGCGCCGATGACGACGAGCGGCACCTTCGTCGCAAGCAACCGGAGATAGAACGTCGTGGGGACGCCGTCTCGCGCCAGCGCCGACGTGTTCGAATACAACCGGCCGGCGAACGGATAGCCGTGGTGCAGGAGGGTGCCACCATTGATGTAGGCGAGGCCGTATCGCCATGTGGCGGGATCGAGGATCGCGACGTTCGCGACGACGAACGCGGCGACCATTGCACCGTAATAACGCAGCTTTAACGGCCGGTTCTCGCCAGGCGCGCGATCCGTGAGGACGTTGAAGAGCGCGTAAACGCCAAGGTACTGGGGGAAGTACTTCGACGCGAGCATCAGACCAAACGCGGCGCCGCTGAGCGTGTACCACCGTTGCGCGACGATCAGGTTGGCCGCGCCGCGCTGCTTCGCGACCTCGTAGCACCACACCGCTACGAGAAAGAAGAACAGCGCGAACGTATCCTCCTTGCCGATGCGATTGATGGCGATCGCGTTCACGTCGAACGCCCAGAACAGCGCCGCCATCGTCGCAATAGCGGATCCGAACAGGACATTGCAGACGCCAAACAGCGCCGCGGCGATCGCGGCGCCGACGAAGGCGTTCGGCAGCCGGATCGCGGTTTCGATGGCGATCGCCGATTCTTCCGGCGCGATGCGATTCCACGCGCGCGAGGTCTCAACGCTGGCCAGCATCGCGAGCTTCATCAGCATCGGATGTTCGCCGTTGGCCCACAGTCGCCCGGCACGGTAATCGTCGATCGCGTGAACCTTGTTGATCTCGTCTTCGCTGAACCCGTAGGTCGAAAGGTTGGCCGCGCGCAGTCCAAGCGCGAGCGCGATGACCGTCGCAATCACGGCGACGGTGGCGGCGACTCGTGGCATCGCGAACCGATCAGAGACAAAGAGCGATGGCACTGCGGTTCGCGCGACTGATACTGCGGCGGCCTTCATCGCCGTCGTGACGAGGCAACACCAGGGCCAGCGTTGTCGGCACGCGTACCGTCGCGACTGCCGCTGTGTGTTGCCAACGACTTACGGATGATTCGAGGCGTTTGCTGGCGGATTCGAAGGCATCGGACGTGTGCGTGACCGCGCGCAGCGTGTGAAACCGCACGGAGCGGCACGAGCCGCGAGGTGTTGCGGACGCGGCGAGGAACACGTGATGTGCGGCTGGTCGTGGGTCCCGGGACACGAGGGGAGATCAGCTCGGATTTCTGAGTGAAGGACGTAGACCGCCACCGCGAGCTGCGGAGCGGCCACGGGGCGGGCAGACGAGACGTGGTCAGTGCGCGCCGGCGGATTCCATCACCTTGGCGTGGCCACGCGAGACGGCGCGCTGCCGGCCGTCGGCACCGGTGACGACGACAGTCACTTCGTATTCACCAGGGGGAAGGCTGCGAAATTCGAACTGCGTGGTTTTCGGCGCGCGGTCGCCCTCGAGCGTGACCCCGCTCGCGCGGTAGAAGGCGCCGGAGTCCGCGATCACTTCGAGCGAACGATTCCCGGCGTCGGGCTCGACGCTCGTCCTGATGACGAGGTTCGCCGGCGCAAACGACATGGCCGGCGACACCTTGATCGCCAGCGGCTGGTTGCCGGCCGCGGCGGCGGTAGCGGCGAGCGTCATTCCGAGAACGAAATATCGAGCCTTCATCGCGGCCTCCCTCGGCACGTCGTTGTGCCGTGTGCCACACGGCTGCAAGCGACGAACCGAACAGCCGTTGCGTGAGGCGCGCGAACGGGGGTTATTTCAGGCTCGAACGAGCGAGCAGGCGTGGCGACGGCTACACGCTACACGCGCCGACTCGACGGACGCGTGGCATAGGAAATCCCGAGCGCCGCGAGCAATGCGATCGGCAGCAGGAACAAGGGTCTGTCGCCGGCGAGATAATGCGCGACCGTTGCGGCGATCCACATGAACGTGAACCCCGCGTACGCCCATTCCTTCAATTTCGGCAGGCGTGGAAGCAGCAGGACGATTCCTCCCCCCAGCTTGCCGATGCCGAGGAGGACACGGAGCTGCTGGGGATATCCGACGTGTCGGAAGTTTTCTATCGCCTGGGGCGCCGCAGTCAGATAGGCGAAGGCAGCCAATAGCGGCACACCGGTGATCAGCGCCGTGGCGCCCCAGTACGCGATCGTGCGCAGCCTGTTGCCGTCGATCGGTGCGTAGCCGGAGGGT
>JBKPDW010000348.1:0-10219 GCA_046728115.1 Acidobacteriota bacterium
CACTGAGATTGCAGCGTTGGCGTCGCTGCGGGGCGTCGAGGGTGTGTACGACGATCAACTGAGGCTTCCCGATACGGACGTCAGTCCGGGGTTCATCGGGGCGCCGCAGATCTGGAATCAACTCGGGGGGCAGTTCAGCGCTGGCGAGAACGTCGTGGTCGCTATGCTCGACACCGGTGTCTGGCCCGAGCATCCGTCGTTTTCGGATCCCGACTCATCGGGAAAACCGTACGCGCCGCTCCCGGGACCGCATCCCGCGCTGCCGTGCACCTTTGGGAGCACGGTCACCGGCGATGTGGCCTTCACCTGCAATAACAAATTGATCGGCGCACGCGTGTTCCTCAATACCTATCTGGCGCTCATTGGTCTCGGCCCGGGTGAATTCCCGTCGGCGCGCGACGATGACGGGCACGGGACGCACACCTCGTCGACGGCGGCCGGGAACGGTGGCGTATCGGCATCAATATTCGGCCGGCCGTTCGGCACCGTATCCGGGATCGCGCCCCGCGCCAAGGTCATCATGTACAAAGTGTGTCTGAGTGCGGGCTGCTTCGAGAGCGATTCCGCCGCGGCAGTCGAGCGGGCCATTCTGGACGGTGTCGACGTCATCAACTTCTCGATTAGCGGCGGCGCCAATCCGTATGCGAACGCCGTGTCGCTTGCGTTCCTGGATGCATACAGCGCGGGCGTCTTCGTGGCAGCGTCTGCCGGCAACTCCGGTCCCGCTCGGGACACCACGGACCACCGCGAGCCGTGGACAACCACTGTCGGGGCGAGCACGACCAACCGACAGTTTCAGAGCGTTGTGACGCTGTCAGGCGGCGGAGCGACGTTGTCCCTCAACGGCGCAAGTGTCACGCCTGGGCTCCCGACGCCGACGCCCGTCGTCATTCCGCCTGTGTCCAATGCGTTCTGCACCACTCCGTTTGCGGCGGGATCGTTAGCGGGCCAGGTCGTCGTGTGCGAGCGCGGCATCAACGCGCGCGTGGAAAAAAGCTTCAATGCCGCCGCTGGAGGCGCCGCGGGAATGCTCCTGTACAACCCGACCCCTCTGGGTCTCGCGACGGACAATCACTTCGTGCCCTCGGTACTGTTGGAAGCGCCCGAGGGCGCTGCCTTGCTGGCATTCCTCGCCGCGCATCCAGACACGACGGCATCCTTCACGGCCGGTTCGGCTGCGCCCGCGCAGGGTGACGTGATGGCCGACTTCAGCTCCCGCGGCGGACCCGGCCTCGCGCTGGGAATCTCGAAGCCCGACCTCACCGCGCCGGGCGTGGAGATTCTTGCAGGTGACAGCCCGCTGCCGGCCACGGTCGTGGGCGGAGCGCCGGGTCAGTTGTTCCAGGCGATTCAGGGCACGTCGATGTCCAGCCCGCACATGGCGGGTTCGGCCGCGCTCGTGGCGGCGCTCCATCCATCCTGGACGCCCGGCCAGATCAAATCTGCGTTGATGATGACGGCCAACCCGGACGTGAGGAAAGAAGATGGTGTGACTCCGGCCGATGTGTTCGATTACGGATCGGGTCGAGTGGATCTCGCGTCCGCAGGCGATGTCGGATTCACGATCGACGAGACGGGTGCCAACTATGTCGCGCTGCAGGCGCACCTCTGGGACGCCAACTATCCGAGTCTCTTCGTTCCAGGTTTCCCGGGCATCGTAGCCACCGCGCGGACGCTGCGCACGACGTCGAACAAGCCGGTCAACTGGCTCATCGACGTGACGACGCCCTCCGATCTCGTGGTGGACGTCCCGCGCCACATCAAGATCCCGGGGAGCGGCACGGCGGTCCTGGAGATCAATCTCGACGGCCGCAACATCCCACAGGGCGCGGTACGCTCGGCACTGCTCGAGTTCAGGCACGGCGGTGACCCGACGCTGCGCTTCCCGATTACCGTGGTGCGCGGTACGCCGAACGTTCCGCTGACCAAGAACTGCAGCCCGCTGACCATTCCCAGGAACGGCGTGACGAACTGCACGATCACCGCAACGAACACCACGTTCGACACGGCGACGATCGAGATCGACGATCAGATGAATCCCAAGCAGCTCCGCCTCGTCAGCGGCAGCGTCACGAACGCCACGGAGCTCGGGAACGGCCTGACGTTCAGCGGCTCGCTCGGAGCGGCGGCGCCTCCAGACGTGACCATCGCCCCGGGAGTGTCTCCGGCAGGAGGGTATCTCCCGCTTCGACTGTTCGACGTACCTCCAGTCGGCGGGGTCGACGATGACACCATCACGAATTTCAACGTGCCGTCGTTCACGTTTGCCGGAGAGCACTCCACGAGAATCGGATTCTCCAGCAACGGCTATGCCGTCGTCGGCGGCGGCGCCGGCGCCGACAACACGATCAACAACCAGAACTTCCCGAACCCGACGGCGCCGAACAACGTGCTCGCGACGTTCTGGACCGATCTCAATCCTGGCGCGGCCGGCGCGATGCGGATTGCGACGCTGACCGACGGCGCCGACACCTGGCTGGTCCTGGACTGGGAAGCAGTACGCGAATTCTCGCTGCCGAGGCCGGCGTCGTTCCAGATCTGGATCGGCGTCGACGGCGACGCCAATCCGGGTGAAGACATCACGTACGCGTACGGGCCGATCGAGGGGAACGGCGATGGCGGCTTCTTGTCGGTTGGCGCGGAAAATCGGTTTGGGAACCGCGGCCAGAACACCTACTTCAACGGGAACGGTTCGCTGCCGGCCAACGGCACACAACTCCGCGTGTCGAGCACGCCGGGCGCGCCCGGGGAGACGCGGACGATCACGTTCCAGGCTGTCGGCGCGAAAGTCGGGCAGTGGCAGAACTGCGTCACCATGACCAGTTCGGTGTACTTTGGAATTCAGATCGCCTGCGTCAACGGCACGACGATCAGGTAGGTGAACGCGTTCAGGCCGGGTTCTCGCAGAGAAAAACGGGACGCGAGCCTCCGCTGTGATAGCGGAACTCGCGCCCCTGGGCGCTCAGTCGGATCAGCGCGCCATCCTGCTGCACTTGCGGGTACACCATTCCGGGGCGTGGACAGCCCAGGCTTCCGTCAGGCCACACGACGGCCCGCCCCTCGAGCACCGTAATCGATCCCTGGTCGATATTCAGGCGACGCGCAAGATCAATGACGGCCGCAGCCACAATCGGGCGAAGCGCCGGATCAATCACTGCAGGCTGGCCGGCAGGTGCAGCCGGTGTTGGCTGCTGTGGAGCGAGGACGATCGGTCCCGGTGTCTTCCCGGAGGCTCCGCACCCGGTGACGAGACCGATCAGAACACAACCGGAAACTGTTTGCCGCCAGGTTAGTGCGCGCATAGCTCACGTTCATACCGGATCGGATTAACCGCGTCATCACATTCGCAGCGACCGCACGAACACCGTCTCCCACTCTACGCGCTTCTGTACTGGATGGCGACTCTACGGACCGGAAATAAGCTGTGCATCAGATTCAGCAAATCTGGGCACACCACTCGTGCGTGCCCACGCTGAATCAGTACCGCAGCGGGCTCGCAGGTGACGCGAGCGGCCAGCGGCACGTCCGCTCACGACGCGTTCAGAAGCGCCGCAAGATCCTCGTCCACCTCCACCATGTCGCCGAAGCAGCGGATCAGGAGCCTCATGATCTCGAGCTCGAGGTATGAGTCGTGACCGATTCCGGATGGTGATCGTGCCCAGGAGCCGTCGCGATTCTTGAGCGGGTGCAACTCGGCGGTGGGCGGAATCAACAGATGTCCGCCGCCGTGATAGAAGGTCATGCCGAAGATCCGCACATGGCCGACCGGAAAGCACAGCACATCAACGATGCCGACAAGGCCGGTTCGCGGCCAATTGCCGTTCAACCACCGGACCAGGCGTTCAGCGGCCGCGTAAACGACGCGCACCGCTGTGCGGGAGTGATGACGGCTGAAGAACGCGGACAGATCGGAAATCGTTCGCGCGTCGGAGGCGCTGCAGGTCTCGCCGGGTTCGCCGGTCCGTGTGTAACTCAGACTGTTGTTCGTGCACGCGACGTATTTGACTCCGGCGCTCTCGAATTGGCCGATCAGGCGATTGCGATCCGATCGAGGCCTGCGCCAAATGCGATTTTTCAGGATCGACTGGTTGCAGTAGAGGATGTCGGCTCGAGTCCCGATGTCCTCTGCGAGAGCGGGCGGTATTGGAAACTGCTCGAACGCCTCGTTGAAACGCACGACCAGATCGTGAGCGTCGATGAACGCGCCCTGTTTCTTCCCGAGCAGCGTTCGCGCCGGTCCTACGATTGCTACGGTCTTGCCTTCGAGCAGCCGGCGATACGCGGGATCGAGATCGGCATCCGTCAGCGTCTCGCGCAGCTTGCACAGTTCCGCGTACACGGCTTCAAGCGCCACAATTTGGTCCTTGATTATGACCGGAGGTTCAAATCCGCGCCCTCCATGCGAACGATGGCGAAGGCAGTTCTCATCGTATGATGGCGATGATTCGATTCGAGCGCCCGTGCGTCGAGGAGTTGATATGAAGCCGTCGCCTGGCTCGAAAGGAGCCGAGTTGAAAACGGTTGCGCGGAAACGCGTGGTGCTCGCTCTGGTTGGCGCCTGCATGGCGCTGGCGGCGGTTCGGGCCGCCGAGCCGGAGATACGAGTGCTGATGTCGGGCGCCTTTACGGCAGCCTTTGCAGAGCTCGCGCCCGAGTTCGAGCGCTCGACGGCCAGCAGGATCGTGACGGCGTACGGAGGATCGATGGGCAGCGCGCCGGACACCATTCCAAACCGTTTGCGCCGTGGTGAGCCGGCGGACGTTGTCGTGATGGCTGCGTCCGCGCTGGACGATCTCATCACGCAAGGCGCAGTCGTCAAGGGCAGCCGTGTGGATCTCGCGCGGTCGGCGATCGGGATGGCCGTTCGCGCCGGCGCGCCGAAGCCTGACATCGGCTCCGTGGAGAGCCTCAAACGAGCGGTGCTGCAGGCGTCGTCGATCGCATACTCGTCGAGCGCGAGCGGTGTGTACCTGTCGACCGAGTTGTTCCCTCGCCTCGGGATCGCGGACGGGATCGCTGCCAAAGTTCGCAAGGTCGAGAGCGAGCCGGTTGGCGCCGTCGTCGCGCGTGGCGAGGCCGAACTCGGCTTCCAGCAGATCAGCGAGCTTCGGCCTGTGAACGGTATCGAAATCGTCGGACCGCTGCCGGCGGAGGTTCAGCGCGTCACCGTGTTTTCCGCCGGCATTGTCGCCGGCGCGAAGGCGCCGGATGCGGCGCGCAGGCTCGTGGCCTTCCTGGCGTCGCCCGCGGCCGCTTCGGCGATTCGACGGAGCGGTCTCGATCCGGTGACCCACTGACAGGAGGCGTTATGCGCGTCAGACATGTCCGTGCCTGTCTGTCGATTGCCTGCGTTCTGTGCCTGGTTTCGACGGTCGTGCGCGCACAGGACGGGACCGTGCAGAGCTTCGCGCTCGGCCGTTTCACGTTCGAGAGCGGGCCGTCCATCGACAACGCGCATGTCACGTACGTCACCTGGGGAAAGCTGAACGCCGCGCGCGACAACGCGATCCTGCTTCCGTCGTGGTACGGCGGACGCGCGTTGAGCTATCAGTTCCTCGTGGGGCCGGATCGCGCGCTCAACCCCGCGAAGTACTTCATCGTCGCAACCGAGATGTTCGGGAGCGGTGGCACTTCGTCACCCAGCAACACGCCGCCGCCGCACGACGGTCCGCGCTTTCCGCGCGTGGCGATTCGAGACGATGTGGAGGCGTCGCGTCGGCTGCTCGAGAGCCTTGGCGTACAGCACCTGCGGGCGGTCATCGGCTTTTCGATGGGTGCACAGCAGGCGTTTCAATGGGCCGTCTCGCATCCCACGGAGGTGGACGCCATCGTCGCGCTCTGCGGGACCGCGAAGACGTACGGCCATGGCCGTGTGCGTCTCGAGAGCGCAATTAGCGCGTTGACCGCCGATCCGCGATGGAAGGGCGGCGACTACACCGAGCCGCCCGTGGACGGCATCAAAGCGTGGGCGCAGCACTGGTCCGCGTGGGTGTACTCGCAGGAGTGGTGGCGCCAGGAACTGTACAAGCCGCGATCGGCCGGCGTCGAACAGGTGCTCGCGGATTCCGTCCGCAACTGGACCAGCCGCAATCTGAACGATGCAATCCAGCTTGCGCGTACGTGGCAGGACCACGACATCAGCAAGACGAAAGGGTTCGACGGCAACATCGAGCACGCGCTCGCGTCGATCCGCATTCCCGTGCTCTACATGCCCGGCGCGACGGATTTGTATTTTCCGGTCACCGATGCCGACTTCGAGCGCAAGGTTCTGCCGAAGGTGACTTTCACGCCGATTCCCTCGCTGTGGGGACACACCGCGGGTGGCGGTGGAAATCCGGCAGACGCCGCGTTCATCAACAAGGAAATCGCGGCGTTCCTCCGATAGCGCTCGCTACTTGCCGTTGGCTCGGGCCGCGAGTTCCTCGTCAACGGTCCACGTCCCGTTGTCGTTGACGAGAAAGACCTCTCCCGAGACTTTGCCTGCGACTCCTTCGCCTTCGATGAGAAGCGAGGCTTTGTCTGCGGTCGCCCATCCACCGACGATCTTCACCGCTTTCATCGGATGATCCTCGGCAAGGTAGGCTAGAAATCCAGCGATATCGCTCCTCTTGTCTGCGATTTGCCACACGACGGCGCGGTCGGGCGACAGCGCGGGCTTGAGAGCGTCGAGATCGCGTTTCACGAGCGCCGCGTGATATGCGAGGTAGGCCATGCCCGGCGCTCCACCGTCGGCCGGCAGCGGCGCACCGTGATTTTCGCCGAGAATCGGGACGTCGAGCGTGATATCGAACGGGCGGCCCGCTTCCGTGCCTTTCAACGTCCCAGTAAGTCTGCCGTCCGACACCGTCACGGTCGATGCGACTCCGCTCGTACAGAATCCACAGCTATTGTCGGACGCGAAATCGTAGCTCAGGCCCCGGTATCGTCCCTCCGGCGTGAACTCGAAGTACACAACCCGCAGTCTCGTCGTCCTTGACGATCTTCTCGACCGCGAGCCTGCGATCGATGAAATCCGCCAGCACACGGCTATTGATCCGCGCGTTGCTGACGACGACCAGCAGCGCGGTCTTGCCCGTGATCGATGCAGAGGGAGCAGTGAATGCGACGGCGCCGCGAACGTCAAACCTGACGTCCTTGCTCGCAAAGGCTCCAGTTGCCGGCGCAAGTGCTTGTGCAGCAAGCGGACTGGACAACAGCACAGCGGTCGCGAGGTAGACGACGATTTTCATCAATGGGCGACTCTATTGATTGATCTCGAATCCAGGTGGGCGGACAGCGTTCACAAGCCAGTTATCGACAGCTCTGCAATTCTCTGCAGCCGCCCTCGAACGACATCGCGCCGATTCAGTGAAGGGAGCTTCGTGGCGAGCGCAAGGCTGCGCTAAAAAGCGTGGACAAGCGCGACGCTGCACGCGTCGCTACTGGTTTCCGCCCGTCCCCGCGGCGACCGCGACCTTGATGATGGCCGTCGTCCAGCAGCAGCCCGATCCGCCGCCGCCGTTGCCCGACAAATCGTTGGCCGTGACGTGCAGCATGTAGTCGCCCGGCTGGCTGAACGTGACGGTTGTCGATGCCTTCCCGCTGTAGGCTTCCATCGGCTTGCCGCCTTTGAGCGCCTCGAACTTCGGACGGACCTCGGCGATGCCGATCGGGCCGGGACCGCGATATTTCGAGACGGTGACGTTTACCGGCGGAGGCGGGTTCGTCATCGGCGCGTTGGCGCCGGTGCTGTACAGCGCATCGTCGTCGACCCAGAAATTCAGCGGCAGCGGCGTGCCGACCGTCGCGGTGCGCGCGGCGGCCTTGACGATCGTAGCGGTGGGGCCTTGGAAGGACGCGCCCCGTTCGTCGAACCGGAGAACGGGCGGCACGTTGTGTCCGCCGTTCGGGCTTTCTTCAGTCGACGAGAACGGCGACATGTTGTAGTCGGTGTGCAGGTAGAAAGGCACCCGGTTGGTGACGCCGCCGGACGTCAGCGTCCACCAGTACTTCTCCGTTTTGGGGAAGTCCTTTGGCACAGGAATGGAGAACATGCCGTGGCGGCGGCGCGTCAGGAAATGCGTCGGCTGGCCCAGGTCGGGATTGCCCGGCTCGAAGTGATTGTCGGGCCCGATTGGAATATCGATTTCCTGCTCGGTGTTGCGGTTGTAGTACCCGATCAGCAGGCTCTGTGTACCGTCGGGATTGAAGAACCATCCCTCGAAGGCCGGCGAGATGCTGGCGCCGAATTGCTTGGGCGGGACGCTCGGCAGCCTGATCTGAGCGGAGACGGCTGCGCCCATCATGAGCGCCGCAAGCGCGCACATGCGCGGGGCTCGTGTCGAAGTCATCGGGGTTCCCGCAGCCGCGGGGAGCGTGCGTGTGTGCTCGCCGCGGCTGGTCTGCAAGGCTGCACTACTGCTGGTTCGTCGTGGGCGCCGGCTTCTTGTGCTGCGCCACCCACTCCTTGTACTCATCGTCGGTCAGATAGTAGATGTTCATCCACGCATGCGCCATCTCGTCGACGGTACGATCGCCGTAGCCGACCCATTGATCGGGATCCGGGTTGTCCTTGTTGGCGCGCGTGTTGTCGTAGTACGCAGTGACGTGAATGACGGTGCCCTTCGGGAACGCGGGCGCAGCGTCGTCTGCGTAGATGTAGTTGGTCATCCAGTTGAAGTTGAAATTCTCGACATAGCTGATGATCTGCGACGTGGCGTCGGGCAGGATTGCCTCGACCTGCATCGCTTTCCCGCGCAGATGGAAATGCGGCTGGAAATTGGTGATCACGGTGTTCTCCTTGAGCACCGTGTAGCCTTCAGTGTGCGCGATCGAATTCGGCGGGATGTCGAGGCCGACCGACCCGTTCTTGAGGCCGGTGAACGGCACGAGATGGATGCGGTGCTTCGGCTCCTGACCTTTCGGATACAGCCAGATTCCGAGCTCGGAACCTGCGGTCACTTCTTCGCCGACTGCGTGAACGTGCTGGTCCCACGAGATCTTCTCACCCGGCAGAATCAGCTTGCCCGCACCGTCAGGATAACGGTCGTAGCCCTTCCCGATCGCCCACTCCATCAGATTGGGACGCTGATTGACCAGGTCCGGTGGATCGTCGGCCGACGGGCGGCGTCCCGACGCGATGCCGCGGTTGACCGCCTCTGGGTCGTCCTTGAGGACGAGGTGAGCGATCGAGTGATGGACGATCTTCCGGCCCTGCAGGTTCGTCGGTCGAATTTCCACCATCTGGACCCATCGCGGCTCGTTCAAGCCGGGAATGTCGACTGTCGGCCGCCACCACTGATCCTGACTGACGGCCGGCATCGTGTATTCGGGCGCCTTGACCACGATGTCTGGCGGGCCGTAACCGTCGCGCTCGGCCTGCCAGTACAGCGACGTCGTCGGCGGGCGAGGCGGCGGCATGTCGGCCGAATCGCCCTGAGGAGCGCCATCGTCCACCCACTTGACGATTGTGTCGATCTGTTCGTTGGAGAGCGAGATGTCGTTCTTGAATTTCTGAACGCCCACGCTCTTGTCGATGTGCCATGGCGGCATCTGCCGCGCGGCGATGCGGGCGCGGATCGACTTCGCCCATGGACGCGCTTCCTGATACGTCATCAGCGACATCGGTGCGATCGATCCCGGCTCATGGCACGACTGGCACTTGGCCTGGAAGATCGGAGCGATATCCTTCGAGAACGTCACCTTGCCGTCCGCAGCCTGCGCAACGCCCGGCAGCGCCAGCGCCAGGCCAACCGCGGCGGCCGTCACACCGATCCGGAAGCTTCGAACCATCTCTGGCTCCCTTCTCACTTTTCACGCACTACCGCGAACCGGCCCGGCGCGAACTCCCCCAAAACAGCATATTAGGGTATCGACCCCTTTAAATCGACACTTATTCGCCGGCTTTCCGGACACCCTCCGACGGGCGCCTACACGGAGCCTGAAGCCCGGATTTGCGCCGATCCGGGCCATTCCACAGGCCCAGCTGACCCGCCCCTGTCAGAAATTCACTTGCGCGCCAATCGCCAGTAGCCGCCCTTGCAGAATCGACGTCGGCCGGTCCAGCGCCGAGCCGTAGGTCTCGTTGACGGTGAGGACCGAGCTCGAGTTGAGCACGTTGAAGATATCGAGCTGGCCTTGGAAATTGACTCTCTGGACGTGGAATTTCTTCGCCAGGCGGAGATTGATCTGGTTCCAGCGCTTCAAATATTTCGTGCCGGGCGCGAGCAGCGGCACCGTC
>JBKPDW010000349.1:0-5331 GCA_046728115.1 Acidobacteriota bacterium
GTTGTGGGTTGCGGATGGGCGTGCGGAGCGCCTGGGCACCGGGCCGATGGTGGCTTTCTCGCTGAGCTTGAGCGACGACGGCAGGCGACTGGCCCACAAGGCGGTCGAGGCCCGCACGATGGGTGATGTAACGATCATGGACGTTGGGACCGGGCGCGCAACGACCATTACCGACGTCAATCCAGAGACTCGGGATTTGACGCTCGGCACGGTGAAGCCGGTCCAATGGAAATCGTTCGACGGAATGGAAATCTGGGGACTGCTACTGACGCCCTCGGCCGCCGCCGCGGGGCAACGGCTTTCGTTGCTGGTGTACATCCATGGCGGTCCTGGCGGCGGTTTCACCTACGGTCTCTTCCCGCAGTTCATGCACATCGTGCCCCAGGTCGATCCGTATCCGACCGCGACGTTCGCCAGCCGCGGGTTCGCGGTCCTGTTTCCAATGCCGCGCGGCGGCAGCGGCTACGGCGAAGCCGGCCAGCGTGCAATCGTGAATGCGTGGGGCGAAGCGGACTACAAGGACATCATGACGGGCGTCGATGCACTCGTCGCGCAAGGCATTGTCGATCCCAATCGGCTTGGCGTCATGGGTGCGTCATACGGCGGGTTCATGACGAACTGGATCGTCACGCAAACCGGCCGCTTCAAGGCGGCCTCCGCCGGCGCGAGCCTGACCGATCTCACCGACGAGTACTACCTGTCGGAGGGCGGCGACTTCATGGTGGACTACTTCAAGCGTCCCTGGGAAAACGCGGCATCGTACGCCGCTCACTCGCCGCTGACGCATGCCGCCAAAGTGACGACACCACTACTGATTCAGCACGGCGAAGTCGATCCGCGCGTGCCGATCGCCGGCGCCTGGAAGTTCTACCGGACGCTGAAGGCGCTCGGCAAGACCGTGGAGTTCGACATCTACCCGCGCGGCGGCCACGTGCTGCGCGAACCGATGCAGCAGCGCGAGCAGATGCGCCGAAATCTCGAGTGGTTTACGAAGTGGATACCAACGCAATGACAGAGTCGCGAGTCTGAAGTCTGCACTCTGAACACTGCTCACTGCTCTTTGGGCTCGAACCGCAGCGCAACACCATTCATGCAGTAGCGCTCTCCGGTCGGACGGGGCCCATCAGGGAATACATGACCGAGATGGCCGCCGCATTGCGCGCAATGCACCTCGACGCGCGTCATTCCAAAGCTGCGATCGACGGTCGTCCCGACCGCCCCTTCAATCGGCCGGTAGAAACTGGGCCAGCCGGTGCCGCTCTCGAACTTCGTGTCCGACGTAAAAAGCGGCTGTCCACAACCGGTGCAGTTGAACGTACCCTCGCGTTTCTCCCAATTGAGCGGGCTCGTGCCGGCGCGCTCGGTTCCGTGCTCCCGGAGGACGCGAAACTGCTCAGGAGTGAGAGCACTGCGCCATTCGTCTTCGGATTTTTCGATCATGGTCCGTACCTCCGTGCGGAAGATCGAGTTTCAGCAGCGCCAGCACGTGCTGGCGCATATCGGCGCCGGTCACGGGATTCCGAAACGTCGCCCGATCGAGCAGCACCCGCAATGCGTCGACGCGTCCCTTCAAGGGAGGAAACCGCTGTTCCATCGACGCAACCCATCGCTCGCGTTCGTCATCGTTCGTCCACGATCCACGCGAATACGTCAGGATTCGGGTCCGAGGGTTGCCCTGCGCAATGAACCCCGCGAAGATCTCGAACTTGTCCCAGGAAATATGATGAACGCGGGTTGGCGGCTCGCCTCACCCAGAATCGTGGCGTACCCGCGGTGCCACGTCGCGTTCGTGTTTTCCTTGACCAGCTTCAAGGGGAGATCGCGCAGGAGATCGGTCAGGCCGTCGGCGTTCGTACCTCGCCCTTCTCGTCTCCACGTCGCCCATCCCACCCGCACCGAGAGCGCTCAGGATTTCGTATGGACCGATTCGGCTACCTGGTTGCAGCACCTGTCACCATGCAGCGAGCAAGCAAGCATCATACTTGTGCGTTCGCGCCGGAAATGGAGGCCGACGATATTATCTGGCACCTGTCCGACTTCGACATCTCAGAACCGATCAGCCGCGGGTCGCCCGGCGAATCGTCGTCAGCCTCGATGCCGAGCGGCGGCACAGAGGACACAATCGAGATCCTGCCGGCACGAATATTTGCAGCCGAGTTGTGGGCCGGCGCTGTTGTGGAGCAGTAGTACGATGCGGCCACGGAGGTTATCCATGCGTCCTCAACTGCGACCGGCAGTGCGACTCTACGCGGCGCTGCTTATCGCCTGCGGGACCGCGTTCGCGCAGCAGCCGGGTCGATCCGCAGCAGCGCCTCCCGACCTGGATCGCTGGGTCGCCCGAGCCATGCAGAGCTTCGAGGTGCCGGGCATCGCGCTCGCGATCGTCAAGGATGATGTCGTCGTGGTCGCGAAAGGCTACGGCGTGCGCAAGCTCGGCGACCCAGCCCCGGTGGACTCGAAGACGTTGTTTGGCATCGCGTCGAACACGAAGGCATTCACCGCCACCGCGCTCGGACTGCTGGTTGAGGAAAAGAAGATCGAGTGGGACGCACCGGTCGTTCGCTACCTGCCGGCGTTTGCGATGTGGGATCCGTTCGTCACCCGCGAACTGACTGTGCGCGATCTGCTCGTGCATCGAAGCGGCCTCGGTCTGGGCGCGGGCGATCTGCTCTGGTGGCCTGCCTCCACTTACGATCGAAAAGAGATTGCGCGACGGCTGCGGTTCATTCGGCCGGCTACGAGCTTCCGCGCAGCCTACGCCTACGACAACGTTCTCTATTTGGTTGCCGGAGAGGTCATCGAGACCATCAGCGGTCAATCGTGGGAAGACTTCGTCAAGACGCGGATTCTCGACAAGCTGGGGATGACCGGGAGCAACGTGCGGCATTCGGCTGCCGCCGGCGGCGGCAACGTTGCCGCGCCGCATGCACGGATCGACGGGGTGGTGAAGCCCATTGCGCCGTTCGACAGCGACAACACCAACCCCGCCGGCGGCATCAATTCGTCCGCCGAGGACATGGCGAGGTGGCTGCGCCTGCAGCTGTCGGGCGGCGTGCTGTCGGATGGATCACGGCTGTTTTCGTCCGCCACGGCGCGCGAACTGACGAGCATCGTCACACCGATGCCGCTCGGTGATCCGCCGCCTGAGCTGTCGCCGCTCAAAGCCAATTTTCGTGGGTACGCCCTCGGGTTCGATATCCGCGACTACCGTGGGCACAAGCTCGTGGCGCACACGGGCGGACTCCCCGGCTACGTTTCGCGCGTTGCCATGCTTCCCGACCTGAATGTGGGCGTCGCCGTGCTGAGCAACCAGGAATCTGGCGAGGCATTCGAATCGATTGCGTTGCGCGTGCTGGACCACTATCTCGGTGCGCCCGCGTTCGACTGGATCGATGGCTTCTCGAAAGTTCGCGCGCGCGCGAGAAAGCCGCGGCTGAACGAGCCTCCTCGGAGGCGATGACACACGACTCCGCGTCGCACCCGTCGCTGCCGCTGGCGAAGTACACGGGGACCTACCGTGATGCCTGGTACGGGGACGTGACGATCACCGACAACCGAGGCGGCCTGGTGATGCAGTTTTCACATACGCCTTTGCTCACGGGCGCCCTTCAGCATTGGCAGCACGACACGTTCGTCGTCCGCTGGACGGACCGCGAGCTGCGGGCCGACGCGTACGTGACGTTCGCGCTCAATCCGGATGGGTCGATCGATCAGGTGAAGATGAAAGCCGTCTCGCCGGAGACCGATTTCAGCTTCGATTTCCAGGACCTGCTATTGAGACCGGTCGCGAGGTGAGCGGCATGAATACCGACCGAGAGCCTCGACGCCGCGGGGTTCGACCGTTGGTGTCCAGCTGTTTCGTCATGCTGCTGTTGACGTGCTGGGCGGCACCGGCGGCTGATGCTCAAGGATCGGGTTCACCGGCGGCGGCGCGATCGATCCGGGCCAGGCGTATGTCGGCACGTACTTCGAATCGCCGAGCATTGCGAATCATATCCGGCTGCGTCCCGGCATCGACGGCGGCTTCGGCGGGCCGTTCTCGGAAGCGATCGTCGATTTCGCGTTCCTGTACGACATCCCGTTCAGCCCGACGTCCGACTGGTTCGTGTATCAGGGCAGTGGTCCGACCGTCACGATCCTCCGCATCAACGAGCAGCACCATACCTCCGGCGGGTTTCTCGGCGTTTTTGGCGTCGGCAACAAGAAGGGCTTCTTCTTCGAGGTGAAGATCAACGGCGGAGACGGCCCGAATCTCCGCGCAGGTGCTGGGTACACCATCAAGTTCCACCAGCCGTGAGCCTGGAATCGCGTGGGCCTGGCGCCCGCGTCGACCGCTAATTGAATCTCACACGCTTCGCTATACTGCCTGCGTGGATGCCGCGCCGTTTCTGGTTGAAACTCCAGACCCCGAACCCCGCACCTCGAACCCTGAACACGAACGTCGAACCGCGAACGACGCACGGTCACTTCGCTCGCAGGGACATCACCGGCGAGTAGTCTTGCAGTCGTTCACGCGTCCACCATGCACGGCCATCGCGAGCAAATCGATACTCGTACAGCTCGGCGCGAATATAGCGCGGCGGGTGGCCGTTGAAAGGGTCGCGTTCGAGCAGTCGTAACACGGACGGCGATCCCTGCAGCAGGCGCACGCAGAAATTCTGAAACCAGGGATTTTCTTCATAGCGGCCCAGCGCGGCGAACCACATCTGCCAGTCGAGGCGCGGTTGATGGGGCGCCACCCATGGCGGCCGGCGCGTCAGATCGCCTGGCTTGTACTTGAACTCGTACGGCACCCACGTCTCGCCGTCTGTCGATCCTTCGACGATGATTTCCGGACGAGTGGTGGTCATGACCGCGAACAGGCCGTAGCTATTGACACTCCGCAAGGGTGCCATCGCCTCGGCAACCGGCGCGATGAGACGCCAGCCAGGCAGCAGAAAACCGAGACCGCTCGTGAACGTCAGGAGCGAGACGGGTACGGTGACGATGGCAACGGCGGTCGCAAGTACGAGGGAGACGCGACCCGGCGATCTTCGCGCTACAGGTCGAGCGGGGCTTGTAATTCCGCGTGAACGGCCCTGCCACCTTGCGACAACGAGCCACGCGGAATCATCGATCAGAAACACGCATAGTGCGATCGACAACAGATTGAAGAACGCAAAGTTGCCGGTTGTGGCGATCGCGGTCTGAATCCCAACGAGCAGGACGGCTGCAGCGATGCGCAGACGCCTCGGTCCGACGATCAGCAACGGCGCAATGAGCTCAATCGCCAGTGCCACCGCCGTCGATGCTTTATTGAACGCCGAAGGGAGATGATGCGCATAGTAGGCC
>JBKPDW010000350.1:0-11878 GCA_046728115.1 Acidobacteriota bacterium
GCCGAATACTATGCGTGATCAGCCGCCGACCGGCGTTCTTTTGGTTCGTGCTCCTCGTCTGCGAGGTGTACGGCGGCTTCTTCGCGTTCACGACGTACGCTGTTCTCTGGCACTACGGCGTCGTAAGCTCCGGGCTGGAGCATCCGCGCGACCAACAGCGGCTGGTTCTTCTCGGATGTCGACGCCGCGGGACCGACCGCCGGCCGCATCGAGCGTGGGGACCGTCTGCTGGCGATAACGGCGACGAGCGGTACGTCGCGCTCGGCGTCATCAATTGGCGTTACGTGGGCGCCGGCGACATGTACCGTGTCGATCTCGACCGTCGCGGTGAACCGGTGTCGGTCACGCCGCCGCTCCCGGTCGTCCCGGGCAGGCAGCTTCACCCGCTTCTCGCGCTGATCGGTCTAGTGTTCTTCGTTCCTGGTGCTCGTCCGGCCGCAGGATCCGCAGGTGCGGTTGATTGGCGCATTCTTGATAGCCGTCGGGTTCTCCACGCTCCGGCAAGGGGACTGCGGCATGACAAAACGTTCAGGCGCCCCGCACGAGTCGGCGGGACTGTGGGACGAGACTATGTTGTCCGCCTGATGCTCGGGGTTGGGTAGAGCCGTCTTGAGTCAACCGCATATATTATTCACCCGTGGAACAGACGGTGGCGGTGACGAAGCCATCCGCCTGCGATGATCCTCGAGGGACACTGCTCTCAGACATCCTTCAGTGGAAGCTGGAGCGACAAAGATCCCCGTTGAACGTGAGTTCTGGGCAGTGCACTCACTCGAGCAATTGCTGAAGGAGGACAACGAACGATGGCGAATGTCAATGAGACAGCTGGACAGGCAGTCGGGCGTGCGAAGACAGCGATCTCACAGGCGAAACGAAAGGGCGAAGAGCTCGCAACGCAGCTCGCTAAGAAGCCGGCCGTCAGGCAGGCACGAAAGAAGGTCGCTCGAATGCGAGGCCAGGCCACCGCACTGGCCAGGAAAGTGACCGACAAGGTCACCGGACGCGCACGGAAGCGTAAACGGGCAAAGGTCGCGGCCGCTGTTATTGGCGCGGCAGCCGTGGCAACTGCCGCCGGTATCAGCATGGCTCGCAAACGAAAGCGCTAAAGGAGCGTTACTCCGGGGTTAGTGGCCGAGTCAAAAGCGCGGGCGATGAGCTGCGGGGCGATGAGGTCGTGGTCGGCAGCCGCGGCGATCTGATTTTCAAGCCGCGCAACCAATGGCACACTCTTTCTGGAACGGTGGCGATGAACCAGCCCCGATCCTGGAGATCACCGCCCCCGGCTTCGAGCGGTTTTTCGCCGAGCTCCTCCGCCTCGGAGCGTCACGCGAACCAAACCGCAGACGCTGGCTGATCTCTGCGGCAGCTACGGGCTCGAGATCGACACTGGGGCGTCCGCGGGCTCGCGGCGCGCTACGGGCGGCGCTTTCCTCGGCAGCCGATCTAGTCCGAAGGGCTGAATGACCTTGCTTCGTGGGATTCCTCGAGATATTTGATGAAGACGACCTCGTTCTGGCGCTCGTTGTAGATCAGCTCGTCCGCGATCGCACGGATCAGGACGAGACCGAACCCGCCAGGGCGCAGGCCTTTCTCTTCACGCACGCGGTCGTGGGCGATAGCGCCCGGCGCGTGCGCGGCCGCCGCGTGGACCAGGTTCTCGAAAGAAAAGCCCGGCCCCGGGTCCGCGATGCGATAGAGCAGCATGCGGCGCGTGCGGAGACAGGCCACGCGAACCTTCTGATCGGGGTTCAACTGGCCGCCCCACTCAATCCCGTTGAGGAGCAGTTCGCGAAACGCGAGGCCGACCGATTCGCGGATGTCCTCCGCGAGGTCCGCCTCGAGCTGGTGCATGAAGCTTTGGATGCGGTCGACAGCCTCGCGCGTGCACGGAACCAGCAACTCGACCCACTCGGGCCGCGCGGACACCACCTCGATGGCCGCCGCCACTCGCCCCGTCGAGAGCGCCCGTTTCACGATCTCCAGGAGCCGCGGCGGTTCAATCGGCTTCGGCAGGAAATCATAGGCCTGCCCGCGGAGCGCGCTCAGCGCGGTGTCCGTCGTGTCCACGCCGGTGATGACCACGACCTTCGGGGGACTCGGTTTCGACATGCACCGGGCCAACACGTCCAGTCCGCCAACGTCGGGCAGTCGAACATCGAGCAGCACCACGCTGAACGTATGGCGATCGATCTTGTCCAGCGCTTCAGCGCCGTCCCGTGCAACATCGACGGTGAATCCGCTGACAGTCATGAGATCACGCAACCCGAGTCTCGTCGGCGCATCGTCATCCACCACCAGCACGTCGAAATCAGACATCGACGGAACCTCCCAGAGCGGCTGGCTCACGGCATGCGTCCGTCGCTCGATTCACGATAGCTGGAATCGCCAACGCGGGTCGGTGGCGGTCGTACGCCGAAACGCACGCCGACGATATTGCGGCAACGAGTTGCAACTTTTCCATTTCCCCCAAGGCTAGTGTCATCGAGATTTCGTCAGCGCCACTAACATGGCGGCCAACGCGAGTGCGCCAACAATCGCCAGCGTCGTATTGAGGCGATGTCCCGGTAGCTGTTGGAATTTGAGAGCGGCGGCTCCTCACTGGTCGTGCTATACGACCGGTGACTAAGCCAGGGCGAAGAGCCCGCCAGCAGGAGCCGCCATGAAACGAGAGTCTCGCACAGTCGATCGATCGCACCAAGTCGATTCATCCACCCAACGCCATCTGCCCCTCGTGGATCTGCTCGTCGATACGCGGGCGGAGCTGATGGAGCTCGCCGTTGCCTCGGGTCTTAAGGTCCTCGCGACCATGCTGGAAGCGGATCGGACGGCGATCTGTGGTCCCCGGTATCAGCATCAGGACGAGCGCGACGCATCGCGCGCCGGCACGGTCCCGAGTGAGGTCGTGCTCGGCGGTCGGAAAGTGCAGATTCGCGGGCCGCGCGTGCGGGCCCACGGCGAGGAAGTCGCGCTGCCCGCGTTTCAAGCCTTCGCGGACACCGATCCGCTTAATCGTCGTGCGCGCCTATCGGCAGACCGACGTCGCGACGGCCCGACGTCTTTTTGCACGATCTCGCGCGGCGACTGGACGATCGCTATCCGAGCGCTGCGGCAAGCGTCCGCGAAGGGCTGGAGGAAACGCTCACGGTGCCGTCGCTCGGCCTGTCCGATCGTCTGCGCCAATCGCTCACGACCACCAATGCGATCGAAAGCCTGATCAGTCGCACGCGTCACGTGAAGCGGAATGTCAAACGGTGGCGCGGTGGTCAGATGGTCCTGCGGTGGACCGCCGCGGCCGTCCTCGAAGCCGTCAAAGGGTTTCGCCGACTGAAAGGCCACAAGGACATGCCGAAGCTCGTCGCCGCGCTTCGTGCTCGCGATCAGCAACGCGGCATCACGGTGTCTGCGGAGGACGTCGCGTAGAATGTCACGTCACCTGGAAGAACACATCAACATCGAAGACCTCGTGGCCGTTTGAAAATGGAGTGGGCCAAATGAGTGTTAAACGGATAGTGCCGGACATCAAATCGAAAGACATGGACGCCAGCCGACAGTTCTACGTCGATGTCCTGGGTTTGGAGGTCGCGATGGACATGGATTTTATCGTGACGTTGGTGTCGCCCAGCGATCCGACTGCTCAGGTCAGTCTGATGCGGGATGATGATTCGCTAGCGATCCTTCCCCAGATGAGTATAGAAGTCGCGGATGTCGACGACGTCCATGCGCGTGCAGTGTCGCGTGGGCTTAACATCGTGTATCCACTCACGAATGAACCGTGGGGTGTCCGACGATTCTTCGTGATCGATCCGAGCGGTACCATCATCAACGTGATGTGCCATATGGGAGGAACCCATTAGAGCACCCGAGCTGCCGCCTGAATTTCAACAGCTACCGGGACATCGCCCAGGAACAATATAGTTGAGTTGACTAAGACGGCCGATTCGCTGGCATTTGCACTAGCTCGGGTTGCCTGAGCGCATCGCGTGCTCGCGCGATTCTGCGCTGCACCTCCTCGACGAGCTTGCGTGTCTCGGCGGACTCGGCGCGCCTCTGCGTGATTTGATTGGCGAGTTGACGTAGACGCCTGAGCAGGGCCGTCAACTTTTTATCGGGCGCGTCCGTCGCCATGTCATTCTGATTGCGACTTTCGTACCATCCAAAACGGTTAACGGTCCAGTGACGTTCGTCCCAGTCAGAGCTGAGGCGGGTCGTCATGTCCTTCGCGTATGATGGCGCTTCCCACGTGCCCTGGCTCGCCATGAAAGAGTCCGACCCGCTCCCGCTGAACTGCCCTCATTGCGGGAAACCGCTCGAACCGAGCCGGAGCGGGTTGAACGGCGACCAAGTGACCTACCTGTGTATCGTGCATGGCCGGTTCTGGACCGATGACGCGCGGAATCTACGTCAGTAGCGCCGGAAACCGGGCCGCACGTCCTAGCCTGAACTGAGTTACAAGCCTATTCTTGGGTCTATTCGCAGTTAAGTCGCTAAACTATTCGCTCTTCTATAGTTACAGGGAGTACATCTTGCTAGCATTTATTGGTGCTCGCGGATCTCATCGAAGAAGTCCGCCAGCGGGAGTCGCTTGGCGAAATTGCAAAGTTGATGAGCACGCAAATCGATTCGGTCCTGTACCCGACGATGGTGCAGGTGTTGTATCGGGCGGAGGAGTGGAGCGATCGCTTCAAGGGCACTCATCGTCCGGCGCGCCGGCGCTGCTTCAGCTCTCGAGAGTACCTATTGCAGCAGACGACGAAATCGAGACCGCGGCAGTCCGGTCCTGTTCGATGCGCCCGGTGCCGAGGCGTATGCTCTTAACGAGGTGCCTCATGCGAGCTCGACTGCTCTGCGCGATCGCTGTCTCTAGTGCCTGCGCCGCGGCTGCAGCCGCCGCTCACACGACGACGACGACTTCGTCCGCGACGAAGAAAGACACCACGAAATCGATCACGCTGACCGGATGTGTCGCTCGCGACGCAGCCGACGCGACCCATTTTACGCTCGCGGACCTCACGTCTGCAGAAACGACGTACCGTCTGACGGGCGCCGCCGACGTGCGCAAGTACCTTGGGAAGCGCGTGACGGTGTTCGGCTCGCGAGTCGAGACGAAGGTCGCCGTCGCCGGGGGCCTGGTGCCGTCGCCGAACGTCGCCGCGCAGGCGGGCGCGATCGATCCGACGCGGGCCGCGATGGCGGCGCAGGGCTCCGAGGCGAACGCCAGGCCCGGAACCATCGAGCTGCCCGAGGTCCGAGTACGGACGGTCCGCGAGGCATCCGGAGGCTGCCTGAGCAAGTAAGCTCTGATAGCGGCTCGCCGGCCCCGCCGTCGCTACAATCCGCCCCGTGACCCTTCGAAGCGGACGAACGCTCCTGCGCTTCACGCTCGTCGACCAAGATCGGCGAGGGCGGAATGGGTGAGGTCTGGCAGGCCGTCGATAGGACGCTGGACCGCAAGGTCGCCATCAAAATGCTGCCGGCAGCGTTCTCGGGCGACCGCGAACGTGTTGCGCGATTCGAGCGTGAGGCGAAGCCCCTCGCATCGCTCAACCATCCGAACATCGCGGCAATCTACGGTTCCCGGAGGCGGACCTGTCGCGCTGCGCACGGGCGTTAGAACCGGCGTGTTGCCGTTGCGCTCGTACGAGTAGACACTGAAGGCGCCGTTCGACATCGCGGCTGGGTTCTTCGCGACGGTTGCCCGCATGGTGATCAGACTGTCGCCGCTCGACTCTAAGGTACCGGCTTCACCGACAAACGGCCCCCATACCGCTCGCAACTCCTCGGCGGTCGCGCTCCTCGCGGCTGCGAGGGCCGGACGAGGCTGTTCAGCCTGCACCTCCGTTCGACTGTAGTACTTGCCGTAGAAGATGACCAGCGCGGTCCCCGGCGGGAATGTGTTTTGGCGGGCTCTTGGAACGGGCACGAAGTCTCCGCTACTGGCGGTCCATGGCGGCCCGTCCGGCGCGAGTTCGAAGCCCTACGAGATCATGTCCGCACTCGGTGATGACCGATGCATTGTGACCTGGGATCAGCTCGACTGCGGAGAGTCCGACCGTCCGAACAATCCGGCGAACTGGCGATTCGCGCGCTACGTCGAGAAATCGACGTCGTGCGGAACACGCTGCGTATCTCTACCACTTCACCCGTGTCCCGCCACACCTTGACGCCGTGAATCAAGGCGCCTTCCACGGCGCCGGCCTTGTCGCCTGCTTTTTCCGCTGCAATCACGGCCTGCCACTTGCAGAGTTGATCTTGAACGGAGCACTGATCGAAGTGGGTGCGGGCGGTTGCCGCGTCGTCGGAAGCCATCGCCAGCTGCCCTTTGCCAAAGTGCATCGCCGTCTGGGCGGCGACGTCATCGGCGCGCGTGGCCGCCGCCTGCTCGAGTTCAACGGAGGTCTTTTGCGCTGCCGCCTTGTCGCCAATCCGGGCTTCAGCCATGACACGCGCCTTTGAGCGCTTCGCGCCGGAGATTGCGCGTGAATGCCGGCGGTAGTTGTCCGCTGTCGGCGTTTTCAGCGCGACGGCGATCGGTGCGAGTGCGTCGGCGGCGCGGCCCGCAATGATCAGCAGCTGTGCGCGGTGTACAGGGACGAACGCAAACGTCCGCGAGTTGTGCCCCCTCCGTCTTCTCTTCGGCATCGAGGATCTGGAGCGCCTCCGCTGTGTTCCGCTGCGCCATTGCCACCGCGGCCATCTCATCGTCCACCGACAGCTTGTCGGTTCGCCGCGGCTTTCGCTTTGGCCAGCTGCGCGTCCGCGTTGGGTGCGCAAATTCGATCTGCGCAAAAATAGCGGCTCTTTTGATTATCTTCCGGAGGAGCCGTGTTCCTGTCGAGCCTCTACGTCGTTCTTCAGCGCGTTCTACAGGTTGTCGGTCTCCTGTTTCGGTCGACTGAGTTCAAAGACCTGGAGATCGTCGTACTGCCTCACGAGCTGGCAGTCCTGCGCCGGCAGGTCCGGCGGCCCGTGTTTCGGCCGGCCGATCGATTGTTCTTAGCGGCTGCGAGCCGATTGTTGCCACGCGTCACCTGGTCATCGTTCCTCGTCACGCCGGCGACGCTTCTGCGTTGGCATCGAAGTTTGGTCGCGAACCGCTGGAGGTACGCGCGTCGTCGCGGCCGGCCGCCGATCGGCCAGGATGACCGTCTCGGCGGCTTGTTGCATGAATATCGTGCGGCGTGAGGGAATTCGATCTGCGCACCGTACAGGCATTTCCGTCGACCAATCATCGAGTTTGTCGCGCATTATCATCGCGAACGGAATCATCAAGGGCTGGGCAACGAGCCGATTGAGGTGCCGCCTGCGAACAGGCGCGTCGGTCACGTTCGTCGGTGCCAACGTCTCGGCGGGCTACTCAACTACTACCCGCGGGCTGCGTAAACACTCGGCTTCCGGATTCGGTGCAGGCGCGGGACAGTGCGCGGGTCCAATAGGTGACCCGTGAAGGCGTCGCGACTCGATGCGGCGCGATCTACCGCACTGTGTCCGGCATGAGCGTGACTCGGACGTAGCGCGCCGGATCGAGGTATCTGACGGCGGCGCGTGTCACCGCGTCGCCGGTGAGAGCCATGATCTCCGCCGCTTGCTCGCTCACGACACCGCGATCGAGGGGCTCGCCAGTTTCATAGCGTCGAAGAATCTGGTTCAGCAGATACGCGTTGTCCTGGCTATCGCGATCGAGCTCGCGCTGCAGGTAGCCGCGGATACGCGTCATTTGATCGTCGGTCAACGGCGTGTCTCGCACGGCGGCCACTTCTTGGAACACGCGCGGCACGAGGCTCTCGACTTGGGCAGGATCGCAGGTCCAATGGATCGTGACCCGATACTCTGGCCGCGGATATCGGCTGTTCTCCGATTCGGCGGAGATCGCGTACGTGGCGCCGAGTTGCTCGCGAATCGTGTCGCTCAAGCGTCCCTGCAGCACGAGCGTCGCCGTCTGCAGCGCGAGCCGGCTCTGCGGCGTGAACTCGAACGGTCCGCTGAACACGATCGCCACCTCGCTCTTCGGCGCGATCCCCTTCCGCACCATCGTCTGGACGACGTCGGCGGGCGGTCTGACCCCTTGGTCGCGCCACGTCTCGTGCGCGTGAGTCGCGGGAAGGCTCGCAATGTAGGTTTCAATCAGCGGAAGCATGGTCTCCAGCGAGAAGCTGCCGACGAAGACGAACGTGAAGTTGCTGGCGTCGGCGAAGCGCGCTTTGTAGAACGCGAGCGAGGTGTCGAGATTCCACTTCGCCACGCTGGCCGACGTCTCCGGCTGGCGGCGCGGATGGTTCCCGCTCAGCGCTGAGACGAGCGTCTGGTTGAAGAGGACGTCCGGGCTCGCCGATTGATCGGCCAGCATCGCGAGCGCACGCGCCTTCATCGCGGCGAACACCGTCGGATCGGCGCGCGGCGCGGTGAAGCGCAGGTAAATCAATTGGAACATCGCCTCGAGGTCTCGCGGGGCGCTGCCGCCGCGCATGCCCTCGCGGATCTCGTTGATGAACGGCTGGACGGCGAGCGATTTTCCGTTCAGCAACTTGTCGATCACCACTTCGGAGAACGCGCCGACTCCACCCGCTGGGATGACATCGTCGGCGACCCGTGCCGCGAAGAAATCCGCATCGCTCGCGAGCGACGTCCCGCCCGGCGCCGTGGCCCGGAACAGGATCTGATCCGCCTTCAACGTCGTGGGCAGGAGCGCCACCGTGGCGCCGTTCGACAGCGTCCACTCGGTCACATCGCCCTTCAGGGCGGTCTTGACGATGCGGCCTTTTGCCGGTGGACGTTCCATCAACGTCCCCCCGGCGCCGGCGTCGACGTAGGCGGTCACTGCTCTGGCCGAGGCGGCTTCGACGGCCGCGGCCAGCTGCGATTCGGAGGTCGGCACCCGTCCCGCCACATCCGGCGTCAACGCGACCACCAGGCGATTCGCTGCCGGAAACCAGTCCGCCGCCAGCGCGTTCATCTCGTTCAACGTGATCTCCGGCAGGAAGCGGCGATGAAATGCCAGCTCCTGCCAGATGGTCGGCAGGGCTTCACGCTGGACAAAGTTGCGCGTGTATTCGTCGGCGCGGCTCGACGACTCGCGATCAGGGCTCTCCTCGGCGGCGCGCTCGGAGGCCGCCAGGTTCGCCTGTTGCGCCCGTTCAAGTTCGGTCGCGGTGAAGCCGAACGTGGTGACGCGCTTCAGCTCGCTCACCAGCGCGTCGAGACCGCGGACGACGCCGTCGTTCGGCACCAGGGCCTGCAGCGTCGCTTCGTCGCGCGTCTTCGGCGCCGGAAACAGGCCGCGGCCGGCGGCGGCGCGCAGGAACGGGGGCCGCTCGCCCTGCGCGATCTCGTCGAGCCGATCGCCGAGCATCTGGGCGAACAACTGATCCTTCAGGATCTCGCGATAGCCGCCAACCGATCCCTGATTGCGCGCCGGCCGTAGATCGCTGAGGCTCACCGCAGTATTGGTGCTCTCCTTGTCGGTGAGAACGGCGTAGTGGGTGCCGGCGTGGTCCGGCACGTCGAAGATCTGCCGCGGCCGCTCGGGCACAGGATTGTCGATCGCTGAGAAATGCTGCCGAATCATCGAGGCGACGGCGTTCTTGTCGACGTCGCCGACGACAATCACGGCCATCAGATTCGGCCGGTACCAGTCGCGATAGAACCGCACCAGCTGTTCACGTTGCGCCGTCTGGATCACCGCCGGGTCGCCGATCGGCGATCGGTCGGCGTACCGCGATCCCTCCAACTGCACGTGCCGCATCTTGTCCGCGGTACGTTCGTCGGCGCTGAGATTGCGGCGCCACTCGGCAAGCACGATGGCACGCTGGCGCTCGATGGCGGCATCGTCGAAGAGGGCGCCGCCGGCCCAGTCTTCGAGCACGGTCAACGCCCTGTCGAGAATGCCCGGACGGTCGGTCGGCACGCGCAGCGAGTACTGCGTGTCGTCGAAGCTGGTCACGGCGTTCGCGTCCGAGCCGATGCTGAGGCCGATCGACGCCAGGAAGTTGTCGATGGTCTGACCGGGGAAATGCCGCGAGCCCTGGAACTGCATGTGCTCGACGAAGTGCGCGAAGCCGCGCTGGTCGTCGTCCTCAAGCACCGATCCAGCCTTCACGACCAGCCGCAGTTCGGCCTGGCGCGCGGGCCTGGGGTTCGGCCGGATGTAGAAGCGGAGGCCGTTGGGCAGCCCGCCGATAAGCACCTCCGGATCGACGGGCATGTCGGCCGAAAGCGGATAGCCCGCCACCGATGCAGCCGTTGTCTCGCGGCCGCTCGCGATCTGCGCGGACGGCGATCGGACGGTGGCAGCAGCGAGCAGACAGATCAGCAGACGCGTGGTCGCGTGCCGAAGAGTGCGGAAGGCGATGGACATAGGCCTGAATCCAGCTTTGCTCTATCGTCGCACGGAAGAACTCGCCATTGCCGTCAAGAGGCGATGAAGCAGTTCAACGTGGTCGATCAGAATCAGATAGGGCAGCGGGCCAGAGTCCGCGACGACGATCATCGTCCAGGGAGGACGCCGAGCTCGCGATGCGCGTGGAGATCGTCTTCGAGATCGACTTCGGTGTAGCGAAGGGGCACGTGGTGCTCCTTGAGCAGCGCGTGTACTTGGAAGCGAGTCTCAAGCTGAAGGAGCCGGCGAACCTGGGTCTC
The DNA here is from genome assembly GCA_046728115.1 of Acidobacteriota bacterium. Taxonomy (GTDB): domain Bacteria; phylum Acidobacteriota; class Vicinamibacteria; order Vicinamibacterales; family CAVVIG01; genus CAVSWN01. The sequence continues at coordinate 10,633 of JBKPDW010000350.1, forward strand.
CGTCAGGGCGCGGGTGCGATACCCCTCAACGGCGATCGCCTCGAGCGACCGTCTCGGGACGTCGTCCCATCGATCCTTGAGCGCCGCCGACACATCTTCGGGTAAGTCGATCGTGACCTTCATAGTGACTCCCATTTTAGCGCGATGAGGTGTCGTCGATGGCCGGCGAAGGTCGATTCTGGCCGCGTCCCGATCACTACCCGATTGCTACCCGAGTGCTGGAATTCGCAAATCATTGGAAAATCGCGCGCGTTCACCTCGGTTCGGGACCGAGGGGTGGGACGTTCAAATCCTCTCACCCGACCAATTCACAATTCGAAGAGAGGCCAGATTCCCAGCAAATCCGGCTGTTCGTTTTTTCACCCGCCCTTTTTCCGAAAGTTGGCGGGTCACTCGGTTTCTCACCGAGTGACCGTCGCCGCCCCTTCACTATCAACATCAAGAAATGTTTGAGAGTCGCCCCTCGCGGCGACTCTGCCGGTTCATCGCGGCGCCCCGAATCCAAGCAGATCGCTACCTTGCGCTACCCGATGGTGCCAGCGAGAGCGTCGGCTGAACGCTGACGCGGATCGTGCTTGTTGATTCTGTCGTGGCGACGATCCATCGGCATCGGAGCTGATGCTCCAGCCCCACGGCCTTGTCGATCAGATGGCCTCTGTGGGGGGACCGCAGGGCGCTACGCGTGCACCGATTCCTCCCTCGCCTTTGCGCATTTCATCTCGGCAGGGTGCGGCTCCGCGGAAAATCTGAAAGACTTCTGGTGCCCCGCGCCTAATATCCAAGGACGGCTCTGTGCGGATGCTTCGACTCGCCTCGCTGGCGGCCGTCGTGCTCGCGGGTGCGTGTGGGGGAAGCTCCAGCACCGGCGCGGGCCCGACAGCCCCAACTCCCTCCACCGGCACCCCTCCGATCCCGGTCCCGACGGGCGACTCGTCCGGCCGAATCGACAATCCCGATACGGCCGCCGACCTGATCACGTATAACCAGTCCGTGAATGTTGGGATTTCCGTCCCTATTGAGGGGCTGATCCAGCGGTTGCAGGACAGCATTACGCGATGGGAGCTTCCGGTACCCGTCTATGTCGACCCCTCCATAAAAGGCAACTGCGTGGAGGAGGCGCTCACCTACTGGCAATCGGTGACCGGTTTGTCATTCGCGTTCGTCGCCGCCGGCGCGGAGCCGCGCATCACGGTGCGCGCCGCCGGCTCTGACGAACTGAATATCGCCGCCGGCCTCGGTTTGGTGT
>JBKPDW010000351.1:0-13885 GCA_046728115.1 Acidobacteriota bacterium
GTACGGCGCCGCGCAGGATGAAGTTGTTTTCAAGTTCGCGTCGGATGTGTACGCCGATCAAGGAATCGAAATTGAACGCATGCACGAAATGCTGGGGGACAGGAAGCAATGAGAAAACCGTATGCGCTGTTCGTCGCTGCACTCGCACTCGGATGGTTCGCGTGCGCGGGCGCTCACAAGAAGGCCGCCGCGCCGGCCGCGACGCCGGGCACGCCGGCCGCGGCCGAGCCTGCGGCGCCGCCTGCAACGCCGACGCCTTCGCCCTCACCGACGCCGAGCGTGACGCCGTCAACGCCGACGGCTGCGGCACCGCCTGCCGCGACTCCGCCGGCTGGGACGCCGGCCGCCGGCGGGCGCGGCACGCCGCCGCCGCCACCACCTCCGCCGCCCGCGATGATGCCGAAGCCTGTCGATCCGATCGTGTCGGCGACCGCGCCATCACCCGATCCGCGCGTCGGGCTTCGGCCCGGCCGCTGGGACGCCGCGCAGGCCGCATGGAACATGCGGATGCTCTCGACCACGCCGCCAACGGGGAAGGTGCTGGGCGCGACGCATTCCGACCTCGCGTTCTCCGGCAACCTCGTGATCATGGGTAACTACAACGGCTTCGAGATCTACGACATCAGCAATCCGTCGAAGCCGGTGCTCATGCAGTCGTACTTGTGTCCTGCGTCGCAGAACGACGTCTCCGTCTACCGCAACCTGCTGTTCATGTCGTCGGAGGCGACCAACAGCCGCACCGACTGCGGCTTCGAAGGCGTGCCCGAGCCGGTCAGCAAGCTGCGCGTGCGCGGCATCCGCGTGTTCGACATCAGCGACATCAAGCGTCCCAAGCTCGTGACGACGGTGCAGACGTGTCGCGGCTCGCACACGCACACCGTCGTGACGAAGCAGGGCGACGACGCGAACGTGTTCATCTACGTGTCGGGCACGGCGCGCGTCCGGTCGGCGGAGGAAGTGCCCGGATGTCAGGACGGCGGCTACGACGATCCGAACACCGCGCGGTTCCGTCTCGAAGTGATCAAGGTTCCGCTGCGCGTCCCCGTGCAGGCGGCGATCGTGAGCTCACCTCGCATCTTCCAGGGGCTGCCGGTGCCGCCGCGCAACGAAGAGCGCGCGGCGCAGGATCAGCGCGATCGCGAGCAGGCGCAGCGGGAAGCCGAGGCGCGAGGCGAGCGCGGACGCGGAGGTCAGGGCGGGCAGGCAGGGCCCGGCAATCAACCGCCCGGGCCGCCGACGGGTCCGAATCAGTGTCACGACATCACGGTCTACCCGGAGCTTGGTCTCGCCGGCGGCGCCTGCGCCGGCCTCGGCCTGCTGCTCGACATCCGCGATCCGGAGCATCCGGTCCGCATCGACGCGGTGGCTGACGCGAACATGTCGTTCTGGCACTCGGCGACGTTCAATAACGACGGCACGAAGATCCTCTTCAGCGACGAGTGGGGCGGCGGCGGACAGCCGCGGTGCCGCGCGACGGACAAGTACGAGTGGGGCTCCGACGCGCTCTTCACGATCGAGAACAACAAGATGAAGTTCCATTCGTACTACAAGCTTCCCGCGCCGCAGACGTCGCTCGAGAACTGTGTCGCGCACAACGGATCGCTGATTCCGATTCCGGGCCGCGACGTGATGGTGCAGGCCTGGTACCAGGGCGGCCTGTCGGTCTTCGACTGGACCGACATCGACCATCCGAAGGAGATTGCGTTCTACGATCGCGGTCCCGTCGACGCCAACCGCATGATGATGGGCGGATCGTGGTCCGCCTACTGGTACAACGGCGTCATCGTCAGCTCGGAGATCGCGCGCGGGATGGACATCTACGAGCTGCTGCCGAGCGGTCCCATAACGGAGAACGAGCTCGCTGCCGCCAAGACCGTGCGGATGCCGTACTGGAACACCCAGGATCAGCAGAAGTACGTGTGGGCGCCGAGCTTTGTCGTCGCGCGCGCGTACGTCGATCAGCTCGAGCGATCGAAGGGCCTGACGGCAGACATGCTGACGTCCACGCGCACGGCGCTCGCGAACGCGGAGCGGCAATCGGGCAACGGACGCCGCACGGCGCTTACGAATCTAGCCTTGCAGCTGAATACTGCGGCAGCGGCGTCGAGCGATCAGAAGAAAGTCCGGATGCTCGCGTCGACGGTTACGGATCTGGCGAACGGCGCTCGCTGAGCCGGCGAAAAGGACGGCGTCACTTTGCGCGACCGGTCGAGCCAGACCAGTTGACGGGTTGCCGGAAACGTCGTGGCGTTCGAGCCAGTCGCCAACTCCAGTCGCTCGACCCTACAACAACGCGACGATGAGCTGCACGAGCTGCTTCGGGTCCACCGGCTTGATGATGTGCTGCTGAAAACCAGCCGCCAGGGCGCGATCGCGATCCGTGGCCCGCGCGTAGGCGGTCAGCGCTAGCGCGGGGATCTCAGGCGACATCTTGCGGATTCGAGCCAATAGCGCGTATCCGTCTTCCCCCGGCAGACCGAGATCGGCCACGAGTACATCGGGTCGCACGTCGGTTGCGCGGTCGATGGCTTCCTGTGCGGTCGAAGCGGACAATACCCGAGCGCCGGCACCCTCGAGCACGCCGACAATGAGCTCGCGAGCGTCGTCATGATCCTCGACCACGAGGACGGTGCGGCCGTGCAGCGCGGATGGCAAGACGGGCGCAGGTGGCTCGGCGCCGAGAGAGGAGCGTGCGCTCGCGTGACCGCGGTCGGCGCTCGGCAGCTGAATCGCGAACGTCGTGCCGCGCCCTTCACCAGCGCTCGCCGCCCGGACCGCACCGCCGTGCAGCTCCACGATGTGCTTCACGATGGCCAGGCCCAATCCCAGTCCGCCATACGTCCGCGTGGTAGACGAATCGGCCTGACGAAAGCGATCGAACACAAAGGGGAGGACGTCGCGACGAATGCCAATCCCGGTGTCGGCGATCTCGACCTCGACGGATTCTCCGATGCTGCGCAGCGAGACTGTGATCGTGCCGTTGCTGCCCGTGAACTTGAGCGCGTTCGACAGCACGTTCCAGAACGCCTGCTGGAGGCGATGGCTGTCGCCGAGAACCGGCGGTATGTCGCCGATGCGCTCCTCCAATCGGATCCGTTTGGCGTGCATCGCGGGGCGAACGGTGTCGATCGTGGCGCGAACGATCGCCTCTACGTCAAGGGACTCCATCGCAAGAGTCATCTTGCCCTTGATGATCCGCGAGACGTCCAGCACCTCTTCAATCAATCGGACCTGCGCTTCGGCATTCCGCTCGATCACCTCGACAGCGTGCGCCGTCCGTTCGTCGAGGTCCCGCGTGCGTAGAATCCGGGCCCACCCCAAAATGGCATTGAGCGGCGTGCGGAGCTCGTGCGACAGCGTGCCCAGGAATTCGTCTTTGAGACGGTTGGCTTCGTGCGCTTCCCGATACAGTTGAATGCGGTCGAGCGCCAGGCCGATACGCCGGGCGACGTCCTCGACGACCAGCGACTCCGACGACGTGAATCGGTGTTCCCTCGCGGAGAGGAGCGACAAGACGCCCGTGACCCTGCCGTCCACGACCAGCGGGAGCATCGCCGCCGTACCAGCGCCGAGCCGCAACAGCGCGCTCGCCGAGGCGCCAGGTCCGATCAGCCTGGACGCAGTATCTTCACCACTCAGCGCGAGGATCGCGAGTCGCCCTGTTGCGATGACCTCTCCCAGATGCGAACGCGAATCAAGCGCGGCGGTTGGTGCCGCGACCGTGGCGAGCAGCGGCTCGTGCGTCGGGTCAGCGTGGACGCCGGGTATGAAGCGAACCGAACCATCGTCGTTGACCACGTGCACCATCGTCCAGTCGGCGAGGAATGGCACCGGCAGCAGCCGCACGACTTCGATCAGATCTTCGACGGTGACGAGAGGAGCCAGGCGATCCGAGAAGTTCGCCAGGAAACCCAACGCATCGCGCTGCTCGATCAGGACCTGCTGCCGCGACCGCTCGGCTTCCTCGCGTTCGGCGATCTCGACGAGCAGATGCTCGTTGGCTTCCGCGAGAGCGGCCGTGCGCTCCTTGACGCGTGCCTCGAGCTCGCCCTGCGCCCTTCGCAGCGCCTGTTCGCTGTGGCGGAGCGTTCGTTCGGCCTCAACGCGGTCGGTGACGTCGATCGCGTGTCCAAGCACGTACGCGCCGCCTGGACCGTGCGACAGAACGTTGCGGTACATCCACACTTTTTCGGTTCCCGCGCGAGGCACGACTCTCATGAGACCGGCATCGTGCCCGTGCTCCTGAATGCGCCGCAGGTAGTCGTCGAACAGGTGGCGCGTATTCGCAGCGAGAAATTCCCGCAGGTTGTGGCCGATCCCGTCTTCCGGCTGATAGCCGAGCGAATTGGCCGCGGCAGGATTGATTGAAAGGATGTTGCCAGTCAGGTCGTGCGTGCAGATCAGGCCGAGGCTGTATTCGACCAGCTCCCGGTAGCGCCGTTCGCTATCGCGAAGCGCGTCGCTTGCTTGCTGCCATGCCGCGGTGATTCCTTCGAGCGTCCCGGGACCGTGCACTCCGGCCGCACGTGTCCCAGAGAGCTGTTGGCCGCGATGCTGTTCACCCATTGGACGCCGGACGCGGCGATTATACGGCGTTCGGATCGCAAAACCATCCGGCACGCCCATATGTGAAAGCCGTCCAGGAACGGCGTAACCTGCGCAAGCCACCTTCCCGACAGATCTCGCCGAAAGGCCGGCGACTAAATCCGTCCTCGACTGAGCGCCGCCGCAGGAGTAGAAATGACGGTCCAGGTGGAGGTCATATGCGCCAGACGAAGACCACATGCTTTTTGGCCGTTTTGATTACCGGCCTGTCCGCCGAAGCCATCATCACCGCTGTCGACCGCGCTGACCCTCGGGCGCGCTGGACGCAAGGGGCGGTACCGGTCCTGCCGTACAAGCTGGTCGAGTGGCCGACGCCCCCTACAAGTGCCGCCGGCGTTCCTGGTGCGTGGAATTTCATTCAGGTGTCGTCCGTGGCCGTGACGCCGCAAGGGACCATTCTGGTGCTCCATCGCGGGGCACATCCGGTCATGGAGTTCAGGAGCGACGGGACGTTCGTCCGTTCGTGGGGCGACGGGATGTTCAGCGAAGGAAAGGTCGCGGCCACTCCCGAGGCGTTCTGGACCCTCGATAAATCCCACTATTCCGCTGTGTACGGGCCTGCCGGCTGCGCATCTTGCGGCGCTCACTCAGTGCGGCTGGATCCGCAAGGCAACATCTGGCTCATCGATGCGCCGGGGCACATCGTCTACAAGCTGAGACCCGATGGAAAGGAGATCATGCACCTCGGTACGAAGGGTGTTCCTGGAACCGGCGACCACAACTTCAATCTGCCGACCGACGTTGCGTTCGGCCCCAAAGGCGACATCTATGTCACCGATGGTTACGGGAGCGCGCGCGTCGTGAAGTACGGAGCTGACGGAAAGTTCATCTTGCAGTGGGGAAGGCGAGGGAAAGGACCCGGCGAGTTTGGATTGCCCCACAACCTCGTCGTCGACAGGCAGGGGAAGGTCTATGTGACCGATCGCGACAATCAGCGGATTGAGATTTTTGATCCAGACGGCAAGTTCCTGAGTCAATGGACCGGCACTGGAGGGATCTCTGGACTCGCGATTACCGCAGACCAGCGGATCTGGACCGGCGGGGTGCTGCGAGAGCTGGATGGAAGAGTGGTCGGAAGCCTGCCTGGGAATCCGGGAGGGCACGGCGTGGCCGTTTCCGAGTCTGGCGACGTCTACGTTGCTCAGCTCAGTGGCGTGGTGCAGAAATTCGTCAAGCAATAAGTCCTCGGGTCATTTGATACGCTAGACCGCCGTGAAATCGACCATTCGATCAGCCGACCTCGCCCACCTCGCGCACGTCGAACTGCTCTCGCCGAAACCGGACGAGAGCCTTCGGTTCTTCTCCGAGGTCATGGGTATGACGGAGAGCGGTCGGCGCGGCGACTCGGTGTACCTGCGCGGCTGGGATGATTACGAACATCACACACTGAAGCTCACCGCTTCAAAAGTCGCCGGCATGGGTCATCTGGCCTTTCGGACAACGAGTCCCGAGGCGCTGGAACGTCGCGCCGCGATTATCGACGCCGCGGGATTCGGCAAAGGATGGACCGACGGCGATCTCGGGCACGGGCGCACGTATTCGTTCACCACGACCGACGGCCACAACATGGAGATTTACTACGAGACGGAGTGGTACTCGCCTCCCCCTGGGCTGAAGCCGGCGCTGAAGAACCAGGCCCAGCGCTTTCCGGCTCGTGGAGTGAATGTGCGGCGGCTCGACCACCTCAACCTGCTGGCGGCTGATGTTCGCGCGATGCGGCAGTTCTTCGAGGACGTGCTCGGCATGCGGACGACGGAAATGATCGTCCTCGACAACGGTGACGAGGCGGGCGCGTGGCTGACGACGACCAACAAGAGCTACGACCTCGCGTTCACCGCCGATCACTACGGTGCGCGGGGGCGGTTCCACCACATGACCTATGCCGTCGACTCCAAAGAGGACGTTCTGCGGGCAGCCGACATCTTTCTCGAGAACGGCGTCTACATCGAGACGGGGCCGCACAAACATGCGATTCAGCAAACATTCTTTCTGTATGTCTATGAACCCGGCGGCAATCGCATCGAGGTCGACAATGCGGGCGCGCGGCTCGTCCTCGCGCCGGACTGGCCACCGGTCGTGTGGACCGAGGCAGAGCGGAAGAAGGGCCAGGCCTGGGGACTGAAGACGATTGAGAGCTTCCACACGTACGGCACGCCGCCGATTGAGGAGTACACCGGGCCGCGGCGACGAGAACGTTAGTTCGACTCTCATTGATTCGGTGCCGCACGCGGGCGAGGGTTATGACGCGATCTGTCAATGAATTGGCGCGTACGGTCATCGATCTCATCCCGCCCGCCTGTGCACCATAATGCCGTCCCCGAGCAGGGATGTGGGGCTGTTGCGTATGGCACAACCGAACAACGCCTTCGTCGTCGCCATCCCGCTGATGCTGGGAGGCCTGGAGCTGTTCCATCCGCATCCACATGACTTGTTGATTCTCGATCTGAAGCGTTGGATGCTGATCCACTACGCGCAGATTGCGCTGTTTCCGCTGGTGGCGTTGTCGGCGATCCGGTTGGTCCGTGACATGTCGGGCTACGCCGCTGCACTGTGCCGAATCGGAATGTTCGTATTTGGCATCGCCTATGTGGCGTTCGACACCGCGGCAGGCGTGGTGACGGGCGTACTCGTGTCGGCGGCACACGCGACCAACGCGCCCGAGGCGTGGCGAGCACCGGTGCTCGCGGTGTGGAATCACCCGATCGTCGGAGGAAGCAGCGAAGGGGCACCGGCGCTTGCCGTCATCGGGACGATCGCCTGGTCCGTTGGCACGCTTTCGGCTTGCGTGGCGGTGCGACGTGCAGGCTACTCGTGGGTGCCGACGGCGTCCTTGATCATTTCCGCGCTTGGCCTTCTCGTGTTCCGCACACACGCCTGGCCTGGCGGTCCCGTGACGTTTGGAGCACTTGCCGTGGCGGCCGCAGCCATCGTGCGGGAGGGGGCACGGACATCGAAGGCGGCACTTCCGTAGGCGCGACCAATTGAGTCGTCAGGACTAGCGCTCGACGAGCTCGATGGCAGCCTCGGCCCGCAGGGCAAAACGCCCTCGCGCCGTCGACACGAGCTGGAGATCCGGGCATTTCTCGCGGAAGCGATGCCGCAGCAGAATCAGGCGGCTCTCGAGGTTGTCCTTCACCGGCGGCAACCCCAAGGACGCGTCGAGCCGCATCTCACGGTTGGAGAAGTCGGTCCGGCCTGTCCGCTTCGATTCGCCCAGCACCTTCCACAGAATCCGCGCCGGGATGTTCCGAATCAGGTACTGATCATCCACGAATATCGCATCGTCACTGCGATAGTAGATGAACCTCCGGCACCGGGCAGCCCGTTGTCGCGCATGACGTGCTGCGTGGCGGAGCAGCTCGCTTGGTCGCAACGAAGGGTTCGGGTCCTTCGTCGGGCCGGTCGAGCATGCGATCGATTCCAAGCGCAATTTGATTGGCGATGATCTCGAGATATGCCTCGTGCCATTCGCCGAATCGCATGGGGTCTCGATCCTCGGCCATGAAGACGCCGATCAGGCGGTCTCCCACGATGAGCGGAATGACGAGAATGCTTTGCGCGTCGGGGAGGCCGGGGAGCGGAATCTCCGCGGCGAGATCGCGGCGGCCGGCGGCTGTCTCACGTCGAATCGCGCGGCCGTACCGCAGGTCGCCCTCGAGGCTCGTCAGGCCCAGCAGGCGCCGCTCGCGCGCGACCGTCCCAATCAGCCCTTTCCCAACAGCCGCCTCCGCACCCCAACAGCCGCCTCCGCACCGATCCCGCTCTGGCCATACCCTCGGCTCGCGAGCGTGACGAGACGGCGGCCCGTCTCATCACAGCTCGATTCCACGCTCGGCCCTCGTGCTGTTTGAATCGCGCGGACGATTTTCGCTACGCCGGCGTACATGGAGGCGCGATGCGAACGGTATAATTGAATCAATTTCGTTTTGATGCACGGTCACGCCCTTCGCGATCCCAGCTCGCAGCACCACACCCTCAAGCGCGTAATCGACCGGCTGGCGCAATTGTTGCCGGCGCAGGGTCCGATCAGCATTTTCATCCACCACAACACGCTGCATGCGTTCGAACACCTGCCGTTCGAAGATGCGGTCGAGCACGCCGCCGAGCGGCTCGGTTGCCAGCCGTTTCTGTCGGAATCGCGCTATCGCAACAAGTTGATGTCCGGGCGCATTCGGGCGCGCGATGTCGAAGCACTCCTCGAGGAGCAACTGGGTACCGCGGGCATGACCGAGATTGCGGGCGCCGCCTCGCGATTCGATCTGTGGCGAGCCGTCGTGCTGCACGGCATTCCCGAAGTCACTGGTCGAGAGCTCGCGTGGATCCTGGATGAAACCACAGCGTTGTCGCGGTTTCGGACCGATGTGCCGGCTCCTGCCCGATCGGAATCGGCCGCGCTGCGTGACCTCGATGGCAACGTGGTGGAGGAGCCGCGTGCTGTGCGCCTCCTGTGGGATGCCTGTCTCCATGCGGTTGAACGCGCAGGTGAGGCGCCAGCGATCGTCCAGACAAGACTGAAGCGTCATCGTGACCTTCTCCAGGCGGAATGCGGCCTCGACACCGACGAGTGGATCCATCCGCCTTTCATACGGTTTATTGCGGGCTACCTCGACCAGGGCCTCGCGCACTGGTCCATGCCGGCGAGAGGTCAGGGCATCCACGGTTGCTTCCTGTCCCTTTACAACACATCGCTCGCGGCGCAGTGCGGGCCATGGGCGCGAACGCTCCCACGCATCGTTGCGGAGGAGAGAGCTGCTGGCAGAAATGCGCTGGCCTCGCTCGAGCATTCTCTTGCGGTGCTCGGTGTCGCGGACGATGAGACCTCCGACTTTTTGACGGCTACGCTCCTGGCGTTGCGAGGGTGGGCCGGGATGGTGCGTCAATTCGAAGAGCGTCCCGACCGAGTCCCGGCACGAGAGCTTCCGACGACGCTGGCGGGTTACCTCGCAGTTCGTCTCTTGTTCGAGCGAGCGGCGATTGACCACGCCATACGACAACTCGCATTCGAAGGAACTCCGTCGCAGCTGGGGGCCTTCCTGCAAAGCCGCACGCCGCATCCGGGGGGACCGGCGCCTGCCGAGCGTGCCTGGCCGCTGTTTCACGTGGCGCAGCTCTGTGGGCTAGATGCCTCGATTGTGGACCAATGGACCGCGCGCGATGTCGCGGAGATCGAATTCGAACTGCAAGAACTCAGTGGTGTACGCCGGCGTCGGATCCTGCACCAGGCGTTCGAACGAGCGATTCGCCATCGATTCTATGACGCGCTGATGCGTCATCCATCGAGAGAACCTCCTCGGGCTCCCGCGTTTCAAGCAGTCTTTTGTCTCGACGAACGAGAGGAATCATTCCGTCGCCATCTCGAAGAAGTAGAACCGTCCTGCGAGACATTCGGCACACCCGGGTTCTTCAACGTGGCGATGTACCATCAAAGCGCTTCCGACGCCCATCCACGGCCGCTGTGTCCCGTCGCGATCCGCCCCGACCATTACGTGGCTGAAATCGAGCAGGATGCCGAGGGTTTCGCCGGGCAGTCGCGCCGCGTTCAACGGCGCGCTGCAGGGTTTCTCGGCTACAACGTGCACCTGGGAAGCCGAATGCCGGTCCGCGGCGCCGTCCTGATGACGGTGTTCGGTTGGTTCATGCTGATCCCATTGGTGTTGCGAGTGGTATTCCCCTGGCTCGCATCACGGTGGAGTCGCCTCCAAGAGACGTCGATCACCCCTCCGCGAACTCGCCTGCGCCTCGATCGTGACGACACATATCCGCCAATAGGAACGGCCGCTGGGTTCACGCTGAGAGAAATGGCGGACATTGTCCGCCGCGTTCTCGAGGATATCGGGATCAGCCGTCGCCTCTCGTCTCTTGTTCTCGTCGTCGGGCACGGATCCATCAGCCTCAATAACCCTCATGAGTCCGCGCACGACTGCGGAGCGTGCGGGGGTGGGCGTGGCGGCCCAAACGCCCGTGCGTTCTCGCAGATGGTTAACGACCGACGTGTGCGCGATCTCCTGGCGGCCGACGGACTGAGCATCCCGCCATCCACCTGGTTCGTCGGTGCCGAACGCAACACGTGCAACAACACGGTCACGTTGTTCGACGAGGATCTCGTACCGGTTCAATGGCAACCACTCCTCGAACGGGCCAAACAGGCGATCGAGACCGCCAGACGGCGCGAGGCACATGAACGGTGCCGGCGTTTCGACGCCGTGCCACGCTGGTATCCACCGTTGGCCGCACTCGCTCATGTCCAGGGACGAGCCGCCGATCTGGCGCAACCTCGCCCGGAGTACGGTCACGCGACCAACGCGTTCTGTGTGATCGGCAGGCGGAGCCGAACCGCGGGATTGTTCCTGGACCGACGCGCGTTCCTCGTCTCCTACGACCCGACCGAGGATGTGGATGGTGCCATTCTGGCGCGAATCATGGCGGCGGTTGTTCCCGTCGTTGCCGGCATCAGCCTCGAGTACTACTTCAGTTACGTCGATCCCTCCGGCTACGGGTGCGGAACCAAACTGCCGCACAACGTCACGTCGCTGCTCGGTGTGATGGATGGTGCGCAGAGCGATCTGCGGACCGGGCTTCCGTGGCAAATGGTCGAGATCCACGAGCCAACGCGGCTGGCGATTGTGGTCGAAGCAGCCCCCGATTGCGTCTGGCGAGCCGTGCACACAAACCCTTCCCTCGAACGGCTTGTTCGAAACCGCTGGATCTGGCTGGCCTGTCTCGACCCGCGTTCTGGCGCATTGTGGGAGTGCAGGTCCACAGGGTTTGCCCCGCACACTGCCGAACATGCCCTTGCGGTCGTCACGGGAGAATCCGCCACGTGGTATCAGGGCAAACGTGGGTTTCTTCCGCCGGTCACGATCGTGCCGGAGCGGTCGGCAGCTCCGGGCCAGGACCTTCCGCACGCGGGTCAATACCCATGATGTCGACCGTTCCCCTCGAGTGGATGGTCCTCGTCGGAGTCGGCTCGCCCATGGCCCTGCTTGCGTTGCTTGGAGCCGCCTCGCTCCTCAACCGGCCATTACCAGAGCGATGGACGGGAAAGCTCGCTGCGGCCTCGATGATGACCTCCTGTGCCGCGCTGTCGGTGGCGCTCGTGGTGTACGGCACGACCAGGATGGAAACGACGCTTCTGTCGTACGGTGCATGGTCGGCCTCCCACGAAGGCGGCATCGCAATCGAGTTCCTCGTGGACAGGCTCTCGCTCGCGTTCGCGGCCCTCTCTGCCGCCATCGCCGGCGTGGTGTCGGCATTCTCGAATCGATATCTGCACCGCGAGTCGGGTTATAACCGCTATTTCGTCCTGCTCGCGATGTTCGTGACGGGCATGCTGCTCGTCGCGGTGGCTGGCAACGTCGAGGTCCTCTTTGCCGGATGGGAGTTCGTGGGCCTCAGCTCGGCGCTGCTCGTGGCTTTTTTTCACGAGCGGCCCGCACCGGTGTCGAATGCGCTTCGTGTCTTCTCGGTCTACCGCATCAGCGACGCCGCGATGCTGTCGGCGACCGTGCTGCTCCATCACGTCGCAGGCAGTGGGAGTCTCTCGCTGCTCTTTGGCGGCAACGCCCGAGCCGCGGTGGATCTGACAGGAAGCAGCGCCACGGTCATCGCCGTGCTACTCATCGTGGCCGTTGCTGGTAAGAGCGCGCTCCTACCGTTTTCGGGTTGGCTACCGCGGGCGATGGAGGGGCCCACACCCTCGAGTGCCGTCTACTACGGATCCCTGTCGATTCACGCCGGTTGCTTTCTGCTGCTGCGGTCGGCGCCGCTGCTCGAACGGGTGGCCGTCGCTCGTCTTCTGGCAGGCGCACTTGGTGCAGCCACGGCCGTGTTCGCGGGGATCACCACGCGCGTGCAGAGCGATGTCAAGTCGTCGCTGGCGTACGCGTCATTGACCCAAGTGGGGATCATCGTTGTCGAAATCGCGTTCGGGTGGTACACGATCGCGTTGGTCCATCTGGCTGGACACGCCTGCTTTCGTCTTCTGCAGTTCCTGAGCGCGCCGAACGTCCTGCACGATCTGCACGGCATTGAAGCAGCCATTGGGGAACGACCCTCCACAACCGTCGGCTACTTGGAAGCGATGACTTCGGATCGCGTCGGCCGACGGCTATTTCTTCTCGCGCTCGAGCGCGGATTCCTCGACAGCATCCTGGATCGCTTCATCGTGGAGCCGTTTTATCGCCTGGCGCGCTGGCTGACTCGGCTCGACGGCTTCTTGTGCGACGCCATGATTCCCACGCAATTCTCTCTGCTCGTGGAGGGCGAAGACGACCAGGATGAGTGACGCTCTGCTGTGGCTCGCCGGGGTCGTGGCGCTGCCAGCGCTCGTGGCGGCCTCATCTCTTTTCAGCGTCGATGTCGAGCGACTCCGACGGCTCGCCGTTACGTCGTCAGTCGCGATGCTATTGGCGGCGATGGCCATCACCATTTCTCATCGCCTGCAGGCCGTAGCGATCCGCACGTCTGCGCTCAGCTGGGCTCCGGGCGGAGAGGCGATCATTCGCATTGACCCACTCTCGGCGGTACTGTTGCCGTTCGCGGCCGGCATGTGGCTGCTGACCGTCGCCGTCACACCACGGGCGGCGCTCGATCGCGGCGGATTGCGTCGGACAGCTCTTGCGACACTCATCACAGTCGCATCCTTCCTCACCGAAAGCGCGGTTGTTCTGCTGCTGCTGTCAATCGCGTCCGTCTGGACGTTCCTGTCCGCGCTTGCGCATCCGGCGCACCGCTATCAACGCCGGATCGTTGCCGCCTATCTTGGTTTCTCGACGCTGCTCTTTGGCGCCGGGGTCGTGCTCCTGATCTGGCCTCACGCGCAGGGCACGACGGTCGAAAGGGTGGGGATGTGGTTGGTCGTCGTGGCGGCGCTCGTGCGGAAAGGAATCTTTCCTTTCCATGCGTGGGTGCCAGAAGTCTTCGATCACGGGCGCCTCGGCCCGGCCATTCTGTTCAGCGCGCCCCAACTGGGCGCGTACGTGACGGTGGTGCTGATCGTGCCCCGCGCGTCGCCCGACGTGCTGCGGCTGGTCGCGATCCTGGCGCTCGGTACGGCAGTGTATGGAGCGGCCCTGGCGCTCGTCCAGACGAGCGCCCGCCGCGCGTGCGGGTACCTCTTCATGAGTCAGTCAGCGCTGGTGATGGCGGGGCTCGACTGCACGAGCGTGAGCGCCCTGGCGGGAGGACTGGTCGTGTGGTTATCGGCGGGGCTGGCGTTCGCCGGACTCGCCCGTTGCGTTCTCGTTCTCGAAGCTCGCCGCGGGCGCCTCGACCTCACCAC
>JBKPDW010000352.1:0-6932 GCA_046728115.1 Acidobacteriota bacterium
GGTACGACAGACTTCGTCGGGAACGTTCAGCCGATTACCTGGACGAACAATTTCGGCACGGGCGCTACCGTCAATATCGATCTGAGCCGTGACGGCGGTGGTACATGGACGCGTATCGCGTCGGCAGTCGCGAATTCGACGGCATCCGGCGGCACTTTCAACTGGACAGCGACAGCGCCGCCGACCACGACGGCGAAAATCCGCATCACGTGGACGACAAACACGAGCATTGCCGCAACCACCGACAATTTCACGATTTTGAGCCCGACGATGGCGGTTACAGCACCCGCTGGCGGCACGAACTGGCGCGTGGGATCAGTTCAGACTATCAGCTGGACGAACAACTTCGGGGCAGACGCTACCGTCAACCTCGACGTCAGCCGCAATAACGGCAACACATGGAGCCGGATCGCATCGGCGGTGTCGAACTCGAGCGCGAGCGGTGGAAGCTTCAATTGGACCGTCACGAGCCCGACGACGTCCAACGCGCGAGTCCGCGCCGTCTGGACGGCGAATTCGAACGTGACTGGAACGACGGGCAACTTCACGATCGCGAACCCGACGATTACCGTTACGAATCCAGACTCGTCGACTGCAGTCTGGTCGGTCGGAACGACGGCGACCATCACCTGGACCGATAATCTCGGGCCGCTCGAGAACGTTCAGATCCAACTTTCGCTCGACGGAGGATCGACGTACGGCATCACATTGGCGTCTTCGATTTCCTCGACCGGAAGTATGAGCGTGACGGTCCAACCATCATGGGTGACAAGCCGCGCGCGCGTCAGAGTGAGATGGGTCACGAACACATCAGTCAGCGACAGTTCGCATCAAAACTTCACGATCCGTTAGTCGACAAAGCGTGAACCGACAGCGATGAGCCGGATACTTGTAACAGGTGGCTGCGGGTTCATCGGATCCCACGTGGCCGAGACACTTTTGCGGCGCGGCCACACGGTTACCGTGCTCGATGATCTCAGCGGTGGCTTCACGGACAACCTGGCCTCTGGCATACGATTCGAGCGCGGAAGTATCACTGACCGAGAACTCGTCGACTGGTTGTTCACGCGCGGGCGATTCGAATACGTTTACCACCTTGCGGCATACGCGGCTGAAGGCCTGAGCCACTTCATCAAGCGGTTCAACTACACCAACAATCTCCTCGGCAGCGTCACGCTCATCAACGCTGCGGTCAATCACGGCGTCAAGTGTTTCGTATTCACGTCGTCGATCGCCGTGTATGGAGACAGCGCTGCCCTCCCGATGCGTGAAGAGGCCACGCCAACTCCCAACGACTCCTATGGCATCGCGAAGCTGGCTGTCGAGCAAGAACTGATGGCCTCACGTGCCATGTTCGGCCTCGACTACATTATCTTCAGGCCTCACAACGTCTTCGGCGAACGTCAGAACATCGGCGACAAGTACCGCAATGTCGTTGGCATCTTCATGAATCAGATTCTACAGAACCAGTCGATGACGATCTTCGGAGACGGCCAGCAGACAAGGGCCTTCACCCACATCGACGATGTGGCGCCACTTCTCGCCGAAGCCATTGGCGTTCCGGGAGCTTACAATCAGATCTTCAACGTCGGCTCAGATCGGCCATATTCACTGAATGAGTTGGCGGCTGCTGTCGCGCGCGCAATGGGTGTGGAAGAACGAGTCGAGCATTTGCCAGCGCGCCATGAAACAATGAACGCCTTCGCAAGTCACGACAAACTGCGTCGGATATTTGGCGAACATCACTGCGTAAGTTTGGAGTCCGGGTTAGAGCGAATGGCAGCCTGGGCCAGACGGCATGGCGCCCGCAAGAGTCGAGACTTCGGCAACATCGAGATCCGCAGGCAACTTCCGGCCTCATGGGCGAAGCCGACACCGCGCGGCCGGGTTGTCACGGTGATCCTGAATACCAATCGCAGAGACGAAACGCTCGCTTGTCTCGAATCCGTATCAAGCAGCAACGGCGTTGACAACCATGTGATCGTGCTGGACAACGCGTCACGAGACGGCTCAGTTCACGCCATTCGTTCTCAATTCCCAGCAGCCGAGATCATTTCGCTTAAGGAGGACCGCGGATATGCCGGCAACAACAATGTCGGCATTCAAGCGGCATTGTCGCACCAACCGGAGTGGATTCTGCTCCTCAACGAGGACACGCTGCTCGATCCCAACTGCCTGCGCTCGATGCTCGACGTGGGCGAGTCCGATCCGCGAATCGGCGTCATCGGCCCGATGGTATTCCACGCAGATGAGCCCACTGTCATCCAATCCGCTGGCGGCGTGCTGTCCCGCCGCTGGCACGCGACGCACCTCGCAGCAAACGAACCTTACGTCGGGCAATTCGCCGAAGCTCACGACGTGGATTGGATTTCTGGATGCGGTCTACTTGTCAGGCGGGCAATGGTCGAGCACATCGGGATGCTCGATGAACGGTTCTATTACTACTGGGAGGAGACCGAATGGTGCGTGCGCGCGCGACGCGCAGCGTGGCGCGTCGTTCACGTGCCTGGCGCGAAACTATGGCACAGCGGAGTACGCAGAGATTATCGACCGAGTCCAAACGTTACGTACTACGATACGCGAAACCGTCTGCTGATGTTTGCCAAGCACGATGCTCCGGTGGCCGCATGGGCGGATGCGTGGATGCAGACACTGCGGACGTTGCTATCGTGGACGTTCCGGCCTCGATGGCGCACGATGCGTGCGCATCGCGATGCGATGTGCCACGGTATATTCGATTTCATCCGGGGACGATGGGGAATCCGTGCCACTCTGACAATGCCCTCACATCCCGGCGCGGAGTGACCTCGCAGCGCGCAAG
This sequence comes from Acidobacteriota bacterium, assembly GCA_046728115.1. Classification (GTDB taxonomy): domain Bacteria; phylum Acidobacteriota; class Vicinamibacteria; order Vicinamibacterales; family CAVVIG01; genus CAVSWN01. The sequence continues at coordinate 2,822 of JBKPDW010000352.1, forward strand.
GACTCCGGGCACCAGGTCGTTTGACTCATCCGCCTCTGTCAAATGGTCGGCGGTTGGCTGGAATCGCGCAGAAACGATCGAGGTAGTCTTCTTCCAAACGCCCTATTCGGCGCCGACTCTCTTCTATGGACGGATCCCTTGACGAGGGCTCAGCGCTCGAATGGCGTGGGGCGATCCAAACGCTGAAAGCGTCCTGAGCCGTACGTGAGGAATCCGACGGCTCGGAGTCCACGGTAGCCGTCTGGGCCATTCTTGGATGCATGCTCGAGCGTCCAACCGATGCGAGTCCGCTGTCCCACTCGGTAGGCAATCGCGCCGCCGAATTCAACAACATTTTCGACGGGTCGATTGGATGGTCCAAGAGCAGGTGGCCGGTAATCGAGAAAATATTCCCCACCAAACGCCGCGGTGTCCCACCGGCCGGCCAATCTGTTCGCGAGCGTCAATCCGACTCCCGACGCCACGTAGTACGCGAGCGCGGGGTCATAAGAGTACTGCAGATCCCGGCTTATATACAGTTTGAGCAGTGTTCCTTCTGCGAGTCCATAACCGATATTCGCACGCGCAAACATACCGTTGAAATCGGCAGCACCGGACGCGGGGGAAAGGAAGCGCTCATATCCAGCAACGACGTTCCCGAACAGAGCTCTTGTCCCAGAGAATTCCAGCACGGGAGCCACGCGAGTCGAGTGGCCATCCCGGATCGGCGAGAATCGAAAGCGGTCATCCTGCGTCTCGACAGTGAACCCCAGCGCGGTATATCGACTGAGTGCGTACGCCATCATCGCGCCAACGCCTCTCGTATCGCGGTTCAACTTCTCACGCAGACTGGACGACTGATAGATCGCGTCGGCGTCCCAGTTCGTTCGTATCAATCGCACGAAGCCGCGTAAGGTCGTCCGGTCCGACAGCGTCACTTCGGCGCCCGTGCTCCAGTCATTTTCGAGGCGCAGCGATTTGTACCCGATCTCGAAGCCAGTCGGATTGGCATTGGTTCGTCGGCGGTTCCAACTGATGTAAGGCCTGATGAGACTATGTGTCCGCTCGAATCTGACTCCGACCTGGCTGTTGATGGCGCCCACATGGTGCGCAAATCTTACGGCTTCGACGGCACCGTGCATCGACATCTGGAAACGCGGCTGGGTCCACCAGCCTTCGATCTGCGGTACTGCGAACGTCTCAAGATCGGCAAGGGCGACAGGCTCACGATAAGCATTCGTGTCGTATCCGTTCGAGACGACGAGCGCTGGCGTGAAAGCAAGCGAGCCAAGGCGATACTGTGCGCTGTCGCTGGCACTGTCGCCTCCCTGCGCCAGAAGTGATGGGCCGACTGATACCCACCAGATCGCGAACGCCCACGCCACGATTGTGCGAGACCAACAGGCAACGGACTGATCGCCCCTCTTGTCAGCTGCCCACATAGATAATCTTGCTGCCTGCGCGCTCTATCGAGAACGGAATCTCGCGCAACCCCATTTGCTGCATGACACGACGAACACGCGCCTGATGAGTCGGGGACACACTGACGAGGAGACAGCCTCCGGCGCCCGCACCTAGCACCTTGCCCCCATCAGCACCAGCCTGCCGCGCTTTCCGATAGTAGCCGTCGAGACTTCCGTTAGTGACCGACGATGCCATCTGCTTCTTCAGTTCCCAGGCGCGATCGAGGATGCGACCGAAATGCGCCGTCTCGTTCCGTAGCAGCTGACACCGGAGTTCCTCGGACAGCCACACAAGCTGATCCATCGCCGCCTTGACGTGGCCGTTCGAGGCGATGCGTCGCTTCGCATGGCGCAGAACCGAGCTGGCCGATCGCTGCATGCCGGTGTAGAACAGCATCAGACGGCCCACCACCGACTCAATCGATTCTCGCGAGCAGATAATCGGATTCACCTCGACCGTCTCGTCCGGGTTGAAGCGAATATGCTGGAAGCCACCATACGCAGCGATGTACTGATCCTGCTTGCCAATCGGCTTCCCCAAGATGTCCACCTCAATGGCGCAGGCCTGTTTCGCGAGGTCTTCGGCCGACATGTGTCGACCTTGGTAGGCATACAGCGCGTTGAGAACGCCGACCGTTACGGTTGAGGACGAGGCGAGCCCGATACCGGCCGGCAGATCGGCGATGGTCGTGATTTCGACACCGCCCGTGATGCCAACCATCTTCATCGCCGACCGGATCAGATCATGCTGGAGATCATCCACCCGATCCACGATCTCGGTTTTCGTGTACGACACGCGAATGGAGCTGTCGAACCGCTTGTTCACGGTCACATACATATAACGGTCGATGGCCATCGCCACCACGCAGCCCGGCCGGACCTGGTAATACTGGCGCAGGTCCGACCCGCCTCCGACCAGGCTCACGCGGAAGGGCGTGCGAGAAATGATCACAGTGCCCTCCGCAATCCCGTATTCGCGTCCGCATCTGCGTGCGCCCGGGTGCGCGCCGCCCACTCGCTCGCACCCGCGGTCAGCGCGGCGGGAGTACCGATGTCCAGCAGATATCCGTCAACCAGGGTGGCGTACATGCGCCCAACGAGGTTGGGGAAGACGTCGGTGCCGAAATCAATCACTCCTGCTCGCCGGGGGATCGCCTCGAAGAGCGACTGACGCGCGACATAGATGCCGGCGTTCGCGAGATCCCCGGCCGGATTCGCTGGCTTCTCGTGGAAGCCGCACACGATACCCGCCGGACCGAGCTGCACGATTCCGGCACTCTTTGGAATGGGTGCCCGAAACAGCCCCATCGAGAGTGGTGCATCGTGCCTTCGATGAAAGGCGAGAAGCTTCGCCAGTGATGCGTCCGTCAGATTGTCGGCATACAGCACGAAGAAGCTCTCCTCTCCCTCGACGAACGCTTGATTGGCACGCACAGTGCCGGCATTGCCCATGGGCTCCGACTCCCGGACCAGCCGTACGGCTACCCCCCCATTCCACTCTCGAAGAAACCGTTCCACAGCATCGGCGTGCCTTGACACATTGATCAGAACCTCCGTGATGCCGTGGCAAGCACAAAGATCGAGCCATATCGCCAGCAACGGAGAGCCGTTGATTGGCGCAAGGCACTTGGGCAACCGGTCCGTCAACGGTCGCAGTCGCTCACCCAGACCACCGGCCAGCACGAACGCCTTCATCGCCGATTCAACTCCACGTCGACCACCGACTCGAGATCAACGGCGTCGATGACCTTTGACCTCTCGGGGGAAGACTTGATTCCTTGACACCAGCAATCAGCTCTTTCATAAGCGGCAATACAACAGAGATTTACCGCTGTTCAACGCGGCAAACGAGGTTGATGGCTCAGATGATGCAAAGTCTGTGCAGGCCGGTGGCGACGAGCCTGAGAAGCGTGGCGACGCCACGATCGGCCTTTTCTGCCGTCTATCAGAGGCTAGCGAGGAAACCGTGCTGGCGACCGATGTCACGCTTCAGGCGCGGAAGGAGCAGCTGCATCCGCAGGCACCGGCTCATGCCGGCCGTCGACGAAGAATGTGGTGGCGAGATGATCTCAAGAGATGGGTGGAGTGTCCGCTGGCTGCGATCGCGCTGTTAGCGCTTTCTCCGCTTCTGGCAGCGATCGCCATCGGCATCAAGTGCACGACGGGCGGACCGGTCATCTATCGCCGGCGGGTGGCAGGGCGTCGCGGCGAATTCGACGCCTTCAAGTTCCGGACGATGGTCCAGGGTGCCGAACGCATTCTCGAGCGTGACGAACGATTGCGTGAAGCCTTTACAGTGAACTGGAAACTGTTCGCCGATCCAAGGGTCACGAAGATCGGCCGCATCCTGCGCAAGTACAGCCTCGACGAATTACCGCAACTGTTCAACGTCGTTCGTGGCGAGATGGCCTTGATTGGACCGCGAATCGTGTCGCCCGGAGAACTCGACCGATATGGCGAGCTTGGATCGACTCTCCTGTCGGTTCGCCCAGGAATGACCGGACTATGGCAAGTGTCGGGACGACAAACGGTCTCATACGAACGACGGATCGAGCTCGACATGTTCTATATCGGGCATTGCAGCCTTGCGTTCGACATTTCAATTCTCTTGCGGACCGTTCCCGTCGTGCTGCGGGCAGAAGGCGCCTACTAGGAGGACGTCTATGCAT
>JBKPDW010000353.1:0-16211 GCA_046728115.1 Acidobacteriota bacterium
TTGACGCCCATCTTGCGCAGATCGACGGCCGCTTCGTCGGTCATCTTCTGGGCGAACGCCTGGCGATCGGCGTTGATCTCCTCGACCGTGAGCGTACCGAGAATCGCCCGCAGGTGTCCTTCGAGTGTCTGGAAGATGACCTCTTTGATCTTGTCGGTGGTCATGCCGAGAAAGCGTTCGGCCGCGCCGCGCAGCGAGGTGTCGTCTCCCGCGATCTTCACGTTGGCGACGGCCTCGACCGTGACCGGAACACCCTCTTTCGTGTACGCGCGCGAGATCTTCAGCGGGATCGAGATGACGTTGAGCGACAGGTACTCGACTTGCTCCAGAACCGGGACGCGGAGCGCTGCGCCGCCGCGCACGACGCGGAAGCCGACCGTGGAGCGGTTGCCCTTGTCGTCGGAGATGGAGTGCTTGCGGCCGTAGATGATCGCGACCATGGACGGCGGCACCTTGATGTAGTTGCGCGCGAACAGCGCCATCGCGGCGAAAAGACCGAGGAGGCCCAACAGGATGGCGAGCGCGACCGTCACCGCCGTCAATTCGATGCCGAGAATACTCATGCTCCACCTCCTGGCGAAGCGTTGCTCACCGGCGACACGATCACCGCATCGCCGCGAAGCGCGGTGATGAGGACTTCTGCGCCGCGCGGTACGGCGCGGCCATCGGCCGAGCGCGCCACTTGCTCGGTGCGCTGCCCGCCTGCCGTCAACGTGATCTGGCCTACGCCTCCGGCCGGAATGCCGACCGAGACCTCGGCGGTGCGCCCGACGAGGGTGCCCATCTGCAGCTCGCTCGACGCTTGTTGCGAGTAGAGAATTTTCGCGAACTGGAACACGATGCTGGACATCGCCACACCTGCCACGATGCCGACGCCGGAGGCCGCGGGGTGCGACAAGTTGTAGTAGCGGGCGACGACACCGCCCACGCCGAACGCGGTGAGGAACGACGCCATGATGCGCGCGCTGAAAACGCTCGGTCCGCCGACCGCGTCACCGCCGTGATCGAACGCCCCATCGTGCGCCGTGATCTCGTGGTCGCCGCCGAACAGGTCGCCGGCGAACAGCATGATGAGGAGGAAGAGAAAGCCGAAGACGGCGATGCCGGCGTAAATGAGCATGGGAGCGAGGTGACGCTACCTCCCGGAAACTGAAAAGTCAAAACCTAAGACTCAAACCTGAAACGCCTGTCGGTTTTGAGTTTTCAGTGCCAAGTTTCTAGTTTCGATACGTCCACCACGCCGTCGTTGCACCCTCGGGACTCTTGCGCACGATGAACTGCGCCATCTCCTTCAGCCGCTCTGTTTGACTGACCGGTCCGCTCCAGCAGTGCGGCTTGCGGTCGCCGTACATAAAGAAGCCTTCATAATGCGGGGCGGTTGTCGTCTTCATCCACTGCTGCATCAACACGACTCCCTTGTCGAGCTGATACGTGTCCATGTCGCCGACGTAGACGCGCAACTTGTCCACGAGCTTGGGACCGAGCGTCGCCCAATTGCGCTGCATGTAATGCAGGAGGTCGTAGTGGTCGTCCCAATACTTCGCAACGGCCTTGTCGATGACGCCGGTGCGCTGATCGACCAGCGGCTGGAAGTAGCCGTCCTTTCCGAGCGGACCGAACACGGCGCTCCAGATATCCAGTTGACGGCCCGAACGGCCGTGAGTGCCGCTCACCAGCTCGAACTGGTTTTTCTGCTGCATCGTGTTCCGCGGCTCGCCAAAGGTATCGCGCATGTTCGGGGTCGGCACGCGGTACCACTCGTGCTGTTTGTAAAACGCATTCTCGTCCTTGTAGATGTCGACGCCTTCGTAGCCGGCGAATGTGACGGGGTCGGGACAGTAGCACCACGTGCCGCCGAAGAAGTCCGGGTGAAAGAGCTGCAGCGCCAGCGCCTCCCAGCCTCCTGTCGATCCGCCCGCGAGCAGTCGCGCGTACGGCTCGCGCATCACCCGGAACCGCTTTTCGACGTCCGGAATGAGCTCCTGCAGGAGCGCGTCGCCGTACGGGCCGACGTTCACCGAGTTCACCGCGTACGAATCGTCGTAATACGGATTCGGATGCTGAAACGTGACGACGACCATTCGCGGGAAGTCGTCCTTGATCCATTCCTGGTAGGTGTCACCGCTGCCTTCACGAAAGCCGAGCGGCGGCGCAAGGCCGAAATGTCCTTGCTGGTAGAGCACGGGATAGCTCATCGTCTCGCGCTCGTAGTCACGCGGCAGAAGGATCGTGGCCCCAAGAAAGACCGGGCGGCCCCAGAATTTCGTCAGCATCGGGCTTTGGAACTTGATGCGCTTCACGTACGACGTGTCAGGCGGAATCGTCACAGGCGGAATCTTCTGATCGGCGACAAGCGGAATCCGGAATCCCTCCGTCGGATCGATCCGGATCCGTTGGGATCGGCTGAACAGGTTTCCGGGCGCTGCCTCCCAGTGCTGCCCCTCCCATTGATCGTCGTGCATCCAGACGACGTGCCCGTCGGCGCGCCTGAACTCGGAGTAGACGTTGACGAAGGCCTGGACGAAATACTCTCCCGGCGGGATGTCCCGGAGGTTGCCGACCGGGAAGCCGAGGTCGGTGTTGTCGATCGACGCCGTCGCGCCCGGTGCCAGGTTATCGACGTCGCGGCCGAAGAACGGGATACCGTCGGCTTGATTGAGCTGCAGCCGTGGCTCGCGCTCACCGTTGCGCGTGATCATCACGTAGACGCGGCCGGTGATCCGGCCGGCGTGGATCGACGCCGGCACCACGATGTCGAAACGGACGGCTGGTGCCGACTGGGCATGGCCGGTGATGGTCGCAAGGAGACCGGTCACGATCAGACGGGAGAGGCTGCGCGTCATGGTGGTGCTCCTTCCCAACGAGCGTCAGCGAAGGATACGACGAAGTCCGGTGACAAGTCGCCCGATGCCTTCCGCGACCGTGTCTTTCTGCAGCGCACCGTACGCCACGCGGAAATAGCAGCCGTCGGTCGCACCGAACGCCGGACCGGGCACGACGGCGACGCGGTGCTCGCGAATCAACCGTTCGGCGATGCGCATTGCGTCCCCGTTGCCGTTGACGCGCAGGAAACAATAGAACGCGCCTTCGACCTCCGGCACGGTACACCGCGGCTCCAGCGATCGCAGTTCATCGAAGACGATGTCGCGAACCTTGGCGAGGGCTGGCAGATACTGACGGCAATACGCGGGCCCGACTTGCATCGCCGCGATCGCGGCGACCTGCGAGACGACCGGCGGACACACGAGCACCGTGTCCTGGACCTTCATGACGGCGTCGGCCAGCGCCTCCGGGTACACCATATAGCCGATGCGCCACCCGGCTAATCCGTACGCCTTGGAGAGGGAGAACAAGGAAATCGTGTGACGCTCGGCATCCGGCATCGAGCCCGGCGATACGTGACGCGCGGTTCCATAGGTGAAGTACTCGTACACCTCGTCGCTGATGTGGTAGAGGCCTCGCTCGGCGCACAGACGGCTGATGTGAACGAGCGATTCCTCTGTGAAGACCGCACCGGTCGGATTGTTCGGCGACACGGTGACGATCGCGCGCGTCCTGGGCGTGATCGCGCGACGAATCGCGTCGACGTCGAGCTGATAGCGATCGGCGGTCGGCACGCGCACCGGCCGGCATCCGATCATCTGGATCGCCATCTCGTGATTGAAGTAGAAGGGCACCGGCAGGATGACCTCGTCTCCCGGCTCGGTGATGGCGAAGACGGCATGCACGAACGCCATGTTCCCGCCGGCGGTGACCATCACGCGGCTGCCGCGCGCGACGTCGATGCCGTTGTCGCGAGCGAGCTTGGCCTCGATCGCGCAGATGAGTGCGCGGTTGCCGGCCCCATCCTGATACGCGTGCGTCTCGGGATCCGACAGCGCTTCGCGCGCGGCTTCGAGCGCCGCGGGCGGCGGCCCGTAGTGCACGACACCCTGTCCGAGTGAGATCGTGCCCGGCACCTGCCGAATCAGCTCGCCGAGGACCTGCACGATGGGCGCCTGGACGGCGTCCATGCGGGAAACGGTCGTAGATTGGCTCATGAGAACGTGTGGTTCGTGGTCCGAACGTCGAACCACGAACGCCGAACCGCGAACCGTCGTGGCGTCGCGAGCGGACTTATTATAGTGATTCTCTTTCGGAGGCTCTCATGACCACACGGCGCACGATTGTCCTCGCCGCTGCCGTCGCCACGATGCTCGCCCTCGTCACGGCAGCGGCCGGACCGTTGCAGTCGCCCGAACAGTTCCTGGGCTTCAAAGTCGGCGCCGACAACAAGCTGGCCCGCTGGGACAGGATCGTCGAGTACATGAAGCTCGCGGCCGCAAACTCCGACCGCGTGCGGTTTCGCGAGCTCGGGAAGACGAGCAACGCGAATCCCTTCATCGCTCTCGAAATCAGCTCGCCCGACACGCTGAAGAATCTCGACCGCTACCAGCATCTCGAGTAGAAGCTGTACTTTCAACGCGGTGCGCCGACGGATGCGGAGCGCGACGAGATTTTCCGCAACGGCAAGCTGGTGCTCCTCGTCACCTGCAGCATTCACGCGACAGAAATTGGCGCGTCGCAAATGTCGATCGAGCTCGTCCATCGGCTGGCAACGGAGGATTCGCCTGCAGTGAAGAAGATCCTCGACAATGTGATCTTCCTGCTCGTGCCCAGCCTGAATCCGGACGGTCAGATCATGGTGACCGACTGGTTCAACAAGAACGTGGGCACGCCGTACGCCGTCAGCCCGATTCCGTACCTCTATCACCCGTACGTCGGCCACGATAACAACCGCGACATGTACATGTTCACGCAGAAGGAGAGCCAGCACACGGCGCGGCTGCTGTGGCACGACTGGTTCCCGTCGGTGTGGCTTGACGAACATCAGATGGGCAGCAACGGCGCGCGCATTTTCGTGATGCCCGCCACCGATCCGATCAATCAGAACGTCCATCCGCTGATCTATCGCTGGAACGGCATCCTCGGACAATCGCAGGCTGCCGCGCTCGAGGCCGCCGGCAAAGAAGGGATCATCTACAACTCCACGTACACGAATTTCTGGGAAGGCGCGATGGCGTGGAGCGGCTGGTGGCACAACCAGATCGGGCTGCTCACCGAGGTCGCCAGCGCTCGCGTGGCAGCGCCAATCGAGCAGCAGCGTGCCGTTCCGGGACGATCGGCGCCTGCAGCCGGGCGGGGAGGCGAGGGCGGAGGGCGGGGCGAGGGCGGGGCGGCAGGCTCAGCGCAAGGCGGACGGGGCCCGCAATTCAGCGATGCTCCGCTGCCGCCGCCCACGGACATCAACTCGCGCACCGAGTATCCCCGTCCGTGGATGGGCGGCCCATGGACCCTTCGAGACATCGTCGACTACGAACTGATTGCGACGATGGCGCTGCTCGAAACCGCCGCCGATCGCCGCGAGACCATCGTCCGGCAGATCTACGAGGTGAACAAAGCGACGATTGACAACGGACGACAAGGTGATCCGTCCGCCATTCTCGTACCGATCGAGCATCAGCAGGATCCACGCGAAGCGGCGCACATGGTGGATCGACTGCACCTCGGCGGCGTGGAAATCTACCGCGCCGACGTACCGTTTGAAGCCGACGGGAAGACGTACGCAGCCGGCACGTTCGTCATACCTATGGCGCAGGTCTTCGCCCGCTATGCGAAGGACATGCTGGAAACGCAGTCGTATCCCGAGGTGCGACGCGGCCCCAATGCCCCGCCGGAACCACCCTACGACGTCACTGCCTGGTCGCTCGGGATGCTGCTTGGCGTGGACACGATATTCGTCAAGCAGCCGTTGCCGGATTTCAGGATGACGCGGGTTGACGCGCTGTCGATAGCGCCGGGCGACGTCACGGGGAACGGCACTCGATTCGCCTTCGATTACAAAGGCGCCGACACGGCCATCGCCATCAACCGCCTCCTCAAGAGCGGCGCGCGTGTCGCGTTCGACGGCCCGTCGCACGTGTCGGTCACCGGCGCGCCGCGCGGCAGGATGGAACAGCTCGCCAGGGAGTTTGGACTGAGAGTCAAGGCGCAGGACCAGGGACGGACGCAGGACCCTGGACGGACCCAGGACCAGGGACGGACGCAGGACCTGGGACGGACCCAGGACCAGGGACGGACGCAGGACCTGGGACGGACCCAGGACCAGGGACGGACCAGGAACCAGGAACCAAGCACCAAGGACCTCGTATTTCATGCTCCCCGAGTCGCCATGTATCAACCGTGGACTGGCGGCAACATGGACGAAGGCTGGACGCGCTGGGTGCTGGAACAGTACGAGTTCAACCTCACGTCCATTCACAACGCGGACGTGCGCGCAGGCAAGCTCCGCCAGAAGTTCGATGCGATCATCCTCGCGGACCAGAACCCGCGCGACATCCTCGACGGCTTCGACGCGCCCGCGATCCGGCCGGAGTACCGCGGTGGGATCGGTGTTGAAGGAGTCGAGAACCTGAAGCAGTTCGTGGCCGACGGCGGCACGCTGGTCACCATGGGCAATGCCTGCGACCTCGCCATCGAGAAGCTCCCGATCCCGGTGCGCAATCTGAAGAAAGCGCTGACGCGGGATCAGCACTTCGCACCAGGTGCGATTCTGCGAATCGAGGTCGATGCGCAGCACCCGCTGGGGTATGGCGTCGCACCGGAGACCTACGGCTTCTACATCAACAGCCCGTTCTTCTCGATCGTCGAAGGCTTCGCGTCACAACGCACCAGCGTTGTCGCGCGCTACCCGAACACGAACCTCATCGCGTCGGGTTGGCTCAAGGGTGAGGATCTGATGGCCGGCCGCGCGGCGGTCGTCGCGATCGACATGAATCCGGGACACGTGGTGTTGTTCGGTCTGCGCCCGCAGCATCGCGCACAGACGCACGCGACCTTCCCCATGCTGTTCAATGCGCTGTATCTGTCGGCGACGGGCAATGGAACGACAAATCCTTCGAACTAATACGGCTGTACCACAGATGTCGCGGAAGACCACAAGGAGGGCACGGTTTCTTCGAATCCGTTTCCTCGTATCCTCCGCGTTCGTGTCCGTGTCAACCGTGGCGGCTGTTCTTGTTCTGTCGGCACTTGTGGCGGGGCAACAATCCGACGAAGCCACCCGCCTGCTGCAGGAATACGTCCGCATCGACACGACCAATCCACCGGGCGATACGCGCAAGACCGCCGACTTTCTCGATCGGATATTCAACGGCGAAGGCATTCCAGTCGCACGCTTCGAGCCGCAGCCAGGTAAGGCGATCGTGCTGGCGCGGCTCGAGGCGACTGTCAGCCCGCCGGCCGGCAAGGCCATCCTTCTCCTCCACCACATGGACGTCGTGCCGGCCGATCGCTCGCAGTGGAAGATGGATCCGTTCGGCGGGACGATTCTGGGCGACGACTTGTGGGGCCGCGGATCGATGGACATGAAAGGCCAAGGTGTCGCGCAGATCCTCGCGTTCCTGAAGTTGAAACGCGATCGCGTCCCCTTGTCGCGCGACGTCCTGCTGCTCGCTGAACCCGACGAAGAGGTAGGCGGCACGATGGGTGCGCGCTGGATGATTGCCAACCACTACGAATCGCTCGACCCGGAGTACGTGATCGATGAAGGCGGCTTCGGCAGCCGAGACCTGTTCGCGGCGGGAAAGCTCGTTTACGGGATCGCGGTCGCCGAGAAGAAGCTCGTCTGGCTGAAGATCCGCGCCGAAGGCGTGGCCGGCCACGGCAGTCAACCGAACGATCAGAATCCGAACGACCGCCTTGTGAAGGCACTCGGGCGACTGTTCAACACGGCGTCCGACGATCGCTTGCCCACCGGAGCACAAACCTTTCAGGCGAGCCGGCCATCCGTGGTAGACGTCATGAAGTCGCGCGTCGGGACCTTTGCCTCGAACAAGTTCACGAATGCGATCCAGCACTCCACGATCGCGCTCACCTGGATTCGATCCGGCGTGGGCGATCCGCCGAAGATTAACGTCATCCCATCGGTTGCCGAAGCCGGTTTGGATTGCCGCGTCCTTCCGGGGACGACGAAGGATCAGTGGCTGGACGAAATCCGGCGGCGGCTCGGCGATCCGTTGTTGAAGATCGAAGTGATCAACGAGTCGGACGATCCGATTGTCACACCGCAGGACACACCGCTCTACCGCGCATTCGAGACTGCAATCACCGCGCGCCACCCCGACGCCATCGTCACTCCCCTGCTGATCCCCTACGGTACCGATTCGAACGCGTTCCGGCCGAAGGGAGCCAAAAGCTACGGCATCTTTCCGGCGATCCTTCCTGCGGATGTCGTTTCCCAGATGCACGGCGACGCGGAGCACATGCCGCTCTCGGCGGTTCGCGAAGCAGGCGAGGTGCTGTACGCCGCTCTGCGCGCCACCCTCGCGGAGCGTTGAGGGCGTCGGCACGACGGCGTCGACACCCACCTGTTCTTTTCGTGTTTTCGTTAATTCGTGGCTGATCACAGCAGTCCCAAAACAACCGGTACGGCCCGGCAATGCATTCCTTCGGACAAGACGGCCTACCGCGGAGGTCACTGACAGAACGGAGAGCACGGCTTCAATGTTGAATTGCGTTCCAATTTAAGATTGGCTGGTGCCCCGCCGTGCACTCTGCAGTTGCGTTCTCTGTGCACTGGTTGCCGCTGGCTGTGGCGGCACGGCAACGCGGCGGACGCCGCCCAATGTGCTGCTCGTCACCATCGACACGCTTCGAGCCGATCGGCTCGGTGTCGGGGTGGCGCCGACGCTCGATCGACTTGCTTCAACATCCATACGCTTCAGCGCGGCGCGCGCCGCGGTTCCGCTGACGCTCCCATCGCATACGACGATTCTCACGGGGCTGCTGCCACCGTCCAACGGCGTTCGAGAGAACGGCGTCGATCAACTCACCGATGGTCATCAGACGATCGCCGCGCTGCTGAAGAACGCCGGCTACGAGACGGCCGCCTTCGTCGGCGCTTACGTCCTGGATCGGCGCTTCGGCCTGGCACGCGGCTTCGACATGTACGACGATCAGATCCCGCGCGATCCCGCAGCCGCCGAAAGTCTCGAAGCCGAACGTCCCGCGACAGTTGTGATCGATCACGCCCTCGCCTGGCTCGGGACCAGGGACCAAGGACCCCGGACGGACCAAGGACCCAGGACGGACCAGGGACCCCGGACGGCCCAGGCACCAAGCACCAAGCACCAGGGACCCTTCTTCCTGTGGGTCCACCTCTACGATCCGCACGCGCCCTACGCGCCGCCGGCTGAGTTCCGTGCGCGCACGAATTCGGCCTACGACGGCGAGATCGCGTACGCGGATTCGCAGATCGCTCGATTACTCGAATGGTTGCGCGCGCGAAGCCTTCTGTCGCGCACGCTGATCGTGGTGGCGGGCGATCATGGCGAGGGACTTGGCGATCACGGCGAGCGCACACACGGCATGCTCCTGTACGACTCGACGCTGCGGGTGCCCCTGGTCGTCAGCGCGCCTGATGGCCAGGCGTCACAGCGCGACGAGGCCGTGAGCCTTGCGGATATCGCGCCAACGATCCTGCACGCCGCGGGTGTCGCGATCCCGCAAGAGATGAAGGGACGAGATTTGGTGGCGGACGTCCAGCTTCAACGCGACCTGTACAGTGAAACCGAATATCCGCGAGTCGCCGGGTGGTCACCGCTGCAGTCACTCACCGACGGCCGATGGAAGACAATCCGTTCGGGATCGGGGCGTGAAGTGTTCGACGTGCAGAACGATCCGAGCGAGCAGCACGATCTCGCCACGTCGCAGCCGAATGTCGCGTCGGCCATGGCGGCACGAATCATGACCATTCGCGCGAGTGGAGCGGCCGCGGGCGGACGCTCAATTTCTCTCGATGCGGAACGGCGGCTGCGAGCGCTGGGTTATGTGGCGTCATCCTCACAAGGTTCCGATGATTCGAATGCGCCCAATCCGGCGTCGAAAATCGCCGAGTGGAACGCGTTCGAAGACGCGCTGTCCGCGCTGAACGGCCATAGAGAAGATGCCCTTCCCGCATTCGACGCGCTCGCCAAACGAAATCCGGACTCCATGGTCATCCTCACGTCGTACGCCCGGGCGCTGAAGGAGTCGGGCCAGCTCGATCGCGCGCTCGCTGTCTACCGCGACCTGGCGCGGCGCTGGGCGACCGAGGCGACGGTGCTGCACGACCTGGCGGTTACGGCGCGCGATGCCGCGAAGCGCGCACAGCGCAGGGAGGCTGCAACGCTGCTCGATGAAGCGCGGCGGGCCGACGAGGCGGCAATTACGCTGGCGCCGGCATCGGCGACCGCCCACAACGGCCTGGGACTCATCGCCGTGGACGAGAACCGTTTAGGCGATGCGGCGACCGAGTTTCAACGAGCCACTGAAATCGATCCGAACAACGCCGCCTACTGGGCGAACCTCGGGAACGCGCGCCGCGCGCTCGACGACCGATCGGGCGCAGAGCAGGCGTATCGCCGCGCACTCGACGTGGATCCGCGAGCCGTTGATGCCGCAAACGGGCTTGGCGTCTTGCTCGTCGAAGCCCAACGCGCCGCCGAAGCCGTACCGTGGCTCGAGCGCGCCGCCGCCGCGCCTGATTTCGTCGAGGCGCGTCTGAATCTTGGCATCGCACTGCAGCAAGCAGGACAGCCCGCGCGCGCCGCCGAGATCTACCGAACGGTGCTCGCGGCGCCGCCTCGCTACGCGCGCGAGCGCCAGGCTGCGGCAAAGCTGCTGCAATCGATGGGAGCCACGCGTTGAGGCGGCGTCCGTTTTCGTGTCTTCGTAACGTCGCGGTCTCGCTTCCGTTCCTCGCGACGGCGCTCGGCGGTGTCTGGATAGGTGCGTGCGGCGCGCCGCGAGCGTCCCAGGCTCCTGCGCGCAATCTGGTCCTGATCACCATCGACACGTTGCGGGCCGATCACCTTGGTGCTTACGGCTACGCGCGGGCGCGGACGCCGACGATCGACAAGCTGGCGCGCGAAGGCGTGATTTTCGAGCGCGCGTTCGCAGCCGCACCGATCACCTTGACATCGCACGCGACGATGCTCACGGGGCGCTATCCGCCGGGCCATGGCGCTCGTGATAACGGTATCGCCCTGGGGCAAGTACCGACGCTCGCCACCGCGCTGCACCAGATAGGCTTCAAGACAGCCGCGTTCGTCGCGGCCTTCCCACTGGATCATCAGTTCGGACTGAACCGAGGCTTTGACACGTATGGCGATCAACTCGGGCGACAGCCGAACGGCAAACTCGCCAACGAACGGCCAGCGGCGCAAGTGGTGAACGACGCGATCGCATGGCTCCATTCGCTGCCCGGCCAACCTGCCGTACCCGGCTCACCTGTCCCGGCCCCCTCACCAGCCTCTCCCGCGTCTTCTGCCCCTCCTGGTCAACGATTTTTTCTCTGGGTCCACCTTTTCGAGCCCCATGCTCCGTACGGCGACCCATCGGATCGACGGCCCGTACTCGAGCGGTATGACGACGAGATCGCGACAGCGGATCGGGAAGCGGGCCGGTTGATCGGTGCGTTCGGCACTTCTGACACGCTGATCATCGTCGCGGGCGACCACGGCGAGGCGTTCGGCGAACATGGCGAATACGCGCACAGCATCTTCGTGTACGACACCACGCTGCGTGTGCCGCTGATCGTGCACGGAAGAGGCGTTCACCGATCGGTGTCGGAGCCGGTCACGCTCGCGGACCTCGCTCCCACGGCTGCTCGGCTCCTCGGGACGAGCGTGACCGTCGTCAATGGTATCGATCTGTCGCCGGCGCTTGACGGCCGGGGGCTGCCGACGCGTGACTTGTACGCCGAATCGTTCGCGCCGCTGATCGAATTCGGATGGGCGCCGCTGCGGGCAATCCGATCGGGACCCTGGAAGTTCATCGCCGCGCCGAAGCCCGAACTCTTCGACGTCGTCCGCGACGCAGGCGAATCGGAGAACATCGTAGCCACGCGCGACACGCTGGCCAAGGCGATGGCGCAACGCGTTCAGAGTCTCTCGGGCCCCGATCCTGCGACCGGCCTTGGACCCCTGGATCCGAAAGCAACCGAGCGTCTTCGTGCGCTCGGATACGTCGGGGGATCACGGAAGCTGCAACCGGCGATCAGCGATCAGAACAGACCAGACCCGAAGGATCGACGCGAGCTCGCGGCGCGCATGGCGCAGGTGACATCGGGCGAACTCGAGGGCGCAGCGCTGGTCGCCGCCCTCGAAGGCATCGTGCGCGACGATCCACAGAACGGTCAGGCCCATCTTCGTCTCGGGTACGCGCGGCTGCAGTCCAACGATTGTGCCCGTGCCGAACCCGAGTTGCGAGCCGCGGCCGCCACCGGTCTCCCGTCCGCAGACATCTACGTGGGACTCGCAACCTGCCTTGGACGACGACAGGATCTTGCAGGCGCCGAGCAGGCCCTGAGCGAGGCGCGTCGACTCGAGCCCGATAGTCCCGTGGTGGTCGCAAATCTTGGCATTCTGCAATCCGCCACAGGCAATCAGGCGGCTGCGATCGAGTCGTTGAAGGCGGCGCTCGCGGTGGATGCGAACCTCCACGAGGCGCGGTTCAACCTCGCGCTGGCATATGCGCGTTCGGGTCAGCGTGTCCAGGCGGCCGCGACGGCTCGCGATCTGCTCGCGCGTTTGCCGCCCGACGCGCCACAACGCCGCGAGGTCGCTCGGCTTCTTCGCGCCGTGGAATGACCCCTCTCCAGGGCTCTGAACGAGCCGTGGTGACGAGTCCGATGGATGCACCGAACTGCCTTTCAGTGCGCAGAGTTGCCGGACATTTGTTTGGCTATGTGCGGGGAATCCAATAAAGGGGTTTTCCTGCGAATGACAAAAGCGTAAGCTGAGGGACTTAGGCTGTAAGGATCCCGTCGTTTGAAATCGAATGACGGGTTGTAGTTCCACATTGGAGGCATGGAATGAGAAGGCATGTCTTACGAGCAGCGCTCTTCGTGTTGCTCACCGGCGTCGGCGCGTTTGCGCAGCAGACGTCGGGGAACGTGACGGGCCGCGTCCTCGATCAGCAGGGCGCCGCGATTCCGGGCGTGACGATTACGGCGAAGAATCCGCAGACTGGCTTTACACGCACCGAAATCACTGACACCGAGGGAGCGTATCGGCTCAATGCCCTGCCGGTCGGTGTGTACGAAATCACCGCCGAGCTTTCCGGATTTCAAACGGTTTCGAAGCAGGACGTCGAAGTCAACGTCGCGCAGACGCAGGCGATTGACTTCAGCTTGAAGGTCGCAGCGATCTCGGAGACGGTCACCGTCACGGGCGCCACGCCGCTCATCGAGACGACGTCCTCATCGGTCGGCGGGATCGTCAGTCCGAGGCGAATCGAGACGATTCCCCTCAACGGACGGCAGTTCGCGAATCTCGCCGCCACGATTCCGGGCGTTGGCCTCGGGTTCCATACCGACCCGACCAAGAGCACGCAGTACTCGCCCCAGATCAATGGTGGCAACGGCCGCAATCTGAACTACCTGATCGACGGCGGCGACAACAACGACGACACGGTCGGCGGCCTGCTGCAGCTCTTCCCGCTCGAAGCGATTCAGGAGTTCAACTTCCAGACGCAGCGGTTCAAGGCGGAGTACGGACGCAGCAACGGCGGCGTCCTGAACGTCGTCACCAAAAGCGGAACGAACTCGCTTTCCGGCAGCTTCTTCGAGTTCTTCCGCGACAAGTCGCTCAACGCGCAGTCAGAGAGCGAGAAGCTGGCGAAAGCCGCCAAGCAGGACTACCGGCGCAACCAGTTCGGTGGCAGCTTTGGCGGGCCCGCCATCAAGGACAAGTGGCATTTCTTCGGCGCCGTCGAGCGGACGCAGCAGGACACGACGCAGGTCGTCGATACCTCCGGGCTCTTCCCGGACAAGAACGGCACGTTCCCGGTTCCCTATCGCGAGAACCTGCTGACTGTGAAGTCGACAGTGAATTTGAATGCGGCCCAGTTCCTCTCGGTGCGCTATGGCCGCAACAGCAACTCGCAGCCCTATAACGCGGCTCGCAACAGCACGTTCGATAACTGGGGCGATAGCACGAACAAGTTCAACTCCATCAACCTGAACCACAACCTGGTGCTGACAGGCTCAAAACTCAACGAATTCATTTTCCAGTACGCCGACTTCGCCAACCACATCGCCTCACGCAGCTCCGCGCCGAACGAGACATTCCCGATCGGCCTGTCCATTGGCGCGAACGCCAACACGCCGCAGACGACCGAGCAAAAGAAGTGGCAGTTCCGCGACGATTTTTCGTGGCACATGACCGGACATGGTGGCATCGGACACGATTTCAAGGTAGGCGCAAATTTCATCAACGAACCGCGGCTCTACGTCACCTTGAATGGTGCGAAGGGCGCGCCCAGGTACTCGCATCTGACGAACGAGCTGGCTGGCCCGATCAGCAACGTCATCATCAGCGATGGTGACGCCGCTGCAAACATCCCAACGAAACAGTTCTCGACGTACATCCAGGACGATTGGCGCGTGACCGATCGCCTCACCCTGAACGTCGGGTTGCGCTGGGATCTCGTGACGGGCATCAGCGACATCGATCAGATAAAGAATCCCAACTACGTCCTCATCCGCGACGCGGCAAAGGCTGGAAAGTTCGGTGTGCTGGCCGCGCCGGTCGCGGAACAGTTGAATCACTTTGCGTCGGATCCGCAGAACGATACGAACAACTATCAACCCCGGATCGGCGCCGTGTACGACCTGCGCGGCAACGGCAAGGACATCCTCCGCGGCGGATGGGGCATGTACACCGACTTCGGGTACACCAATTCGAACGTCCTCTTCGCCGCCATGGACGCGAGCGGTACCGGCTTCGGCAATGTCTTCAACGTGCAGAATGATCAAGGGATCCGAAATCCGGATGGCACGTTCTTCCGGGTCGGCCAGTCGCTCGATCTCATTCGCAGTCAAAATCAGGTAGCGCCCGGCGGACTGCCGTTGAATGGTCAATGGGTCGATCCGCTGCTGCAGATGCCGTTCCAATACCAGACGAATGCTGGGTGGTCGCATCAACTATCGACGGACTCTGTGTTTACCGCGGACTTCATCTACTCCCTGGGCCGCGACCTCAACATGCGCCCACGCGTGAATCAGCGGATCCTTGGCACGTTGACCCGCCGCATCGCGGCGATTGTGGGTCCGACGTTCAACCCGAACACCAACGGGAACCGCCCGGCGCTGAGCGTCGGGAGGAGCGAGTACGACGCCCTCATCCTCGGATTCCATCGCCGCCTGTCAAAGGGTGTGGAGTTCGTGGCGGGGTACAAGCTGGCACGCGCGCTCAGCAACATCGGCGTCGGTGTCGATCAGCTGAACACCGCCAACATCCAGGATCCGAACAATCCATGGGACGCGCCCGTGCAGTTTGGCCCGACCGTGGACACCGATGCGCGGCACGCGATCAACCTGTCCGGATCGTGGACGTTCGGTCCGGGCATCCGCATCGCGCCCGTGTACTATTGGCGATCGGCGCTACCCGTGGCGCTGGTTGACGGCCGCGACCTCAACTTGGACGGCGATGCGACCGAGATTCCGACGACCGCATATGCGCTTGACTCATTCAACGCCGACACGGGCGCCTGGACGGTCAAGCAGTTTGGCACGTGCACAACCGTCAACTGCGGCCGCGGCATGTCGCAGCAGCAGATGAACATGCGTGTCTCGAAGATCTTCAACCTCCCCGGCCGTGCCCGCGTGGAGGCGATCGGCGAGATCTTCAATCTGTTCAATACCGCGAATCCGGGTGGCTTCCGCCCTCGCGTCACGATCCCGTCTGGCGCGCAACTGGGGCAGCCGGATCCGACGCTGCTTCAACCTACGAGCTACTCGGGCGACACGCGCCGACCGGAGCAGCGCGTGGGTCAGATCGGAGTCCGGTTCTCGTTCTAGAGCCGGCAGAATCGTTGGGATAGCCAGAAAGGACGGGAGGCAAAACCTCCCGCCCTTTTTTTGCTGTCCGCTTGCCCTTCCGCTCCTCCCCGCCCGTCCTGCCTCTGCGGCAACCCTGCGGCGAAGACACGAGCACTCTGAGGCGAAAGGCGCGAGCACCCTACAGCGAAGACCCGAGCACCTTGCGGCGAAGCAGCCCAGCACTCCGGGCGAAGCCGCCGAGTTTGTCCTGTCCCTCAACCCCTACGACGTTGCGATGACTTCGAGCTGCTTCAGGTGATGTATCTGATGGCCGGCGATCTGTTGGATCAGCCAGTCGACCGTCAGC
>JBKPDW010000354.1:0-5270 GCA_046728115.1 Acidobacteriota bacterium
TCTTCAACACGCTGACGTCGATCTCGTCGCTCATCCGTACGCAGCCCGAGACGGCGCGCATGCTGATCGCAAAGCTCTCGGGATTGCTTCGCCGCCTGATGCGCAGCAGCGATCATTTCGTGACCCTGCGCGAGGAGCTCGAGTCGATCGACGAGTACCTCGACATCGAGGTCGTGCGGTTCGGCCCGCAGCTGAAGGTCGTAAAGCAGATCAGCCCCGACACGCTCGACATCGTGGTCCCCAGCATGCTGTTGCAGCCACTCGTCGAGAATTCGATCAAGCACGGCCTGGCGAGGAAGGTGGGGGGCGGTCGTATTACCATCAGGACGACCGTTCGCGACCACCATACAATCATCGAGGTGCACGACGATGGGCTGGGCATGACCGAAGATCGTCTGGAACGGGCGCTTGGCGACGGCATCGGCCTCAGCAACGTCGACGAGCGGCTTCGGACGATCTACGGCGCCAATTACCGCCTGAAGCTGACCAGCGTTCCCGGGGAAGGAACGTGCGCGAGCGTGGAAATTCCTGAAATGATCGTGCCGGAGCGTGTCACGGCATGAGCGGCGACCTGCGCGCCGTTCTCGTCGATGATGAACAGCTGGCACGCGACGAACTGGCGTACCTCCTCGGGCGGGTCGGCGGCATCGAGATCATCGGTCAGGCCGGCAACGGCGTGGATGCGCTGACGACGATTGGGCGTCTGCAGCCGGATGTGGTCTTTCTGGACGTGCAGATGCCCGGGTTGACGGGATTCGAGGTTGCGCGCCGAATGCTGAGTTCGGATGCAGCGTCGCATATCATTTTCGTGACGGCCTACGATCAGCATGCGATCGAAGCCTTCGAGGTCAATGCGGTCGACTATCTGTTGAAGCCGGTCGAACCGTCGCGGCTCGAAATGGCGCTCGACCGGGCCCGTCGGCGCATGAGCAGCGACCGCGCGGTGGCGCGCGAGGAGGTTGCGGCCGGATTCACCAGCGCGGACCTCGAGAAGATCGTCCAGCTCGTCAGCGAACGCCAGCAGCGCCGCGAGCGGCTGGCCATCAGAGTGGGCGAGCGCTTCGTCCTGGTGCAAGCGGAAGAGATTATCTATGCCTCGCTGATCGATGAGGCCATCACGGTTGTCACGACGCAGCACATTGGGGTATCGAATTACCGGACGCTCGACGAACTGCAGGAGCGACTGGACGCCACCGTGTTCTGGCGCGTGCACCGATCGCATCTCGTGAACATCAACAAGATCAAGGAGATCGTCCCTTGGTTCAGCCGGAACTACATCCTTCGGATGAAGGACCAGAAGTCAACGGAAATCCCGGTCAGTCGAATGCAGACGCGCCGCCTGCGGGAATACCTGAAGCTGTAGCAGATCGCACGAGCGAGTCGAGGGATGAAAGCCTCGCGCTACAAGATGCGACCAGTCTCGCGCAACCCTTTCAGGCGAGCAGTGTCGAAAGCCGAGCCTTTCAGACGAGCGACGTCGAGGGCTGTGCCTTCGAGGCAATCGACCCGCCTCTGCAGCCTGTCGCCGTCGCGGCCGGAGATGATGTCCGCTTTACGTCCACCCCCATCACGCCGGAGCCATCCACCGCCGCTGTCCGCCTCGCGCAGGTGCGCGACGAAATCGTCGCCTGGTTGAAGACGCTCGTCTCGGCGGCCGTCTACGCCGTGCTAATCGTCACGTTTGGATTTCAGGTGGCGCGTGTCGAAGGGCAGAGCATGGCGCCCACGCTCGAGGACCAGGACCGCCTCATCGTCAACAAGCTGGTCTATCGCATCGGCGATCCGCGTCGCGGCGATATCGTGATGCTCTACTATCCGCTCAACCCGGAAAAATCGTTCGTCAAGCGCGTCATCGCTGAGGAAGGCGATACGGTGCGTATCGTGGACGGCCGCGTGTACGTGAACGACATTCCGTTGAAGGACGACTACGTGCCCAGCGAGTACCGCAGCCACGACGATTGGGGCCCGCAGGTGATTCCCGAGGGGTACTACTTCGTGATGGGCGATCACCGCAACAACAGCTCCGACAGCCGGCATTGGGGGATGGTGCCGAAGAAGTACATCATCGGCAAAGTGCAGCTGCGATGGTGGCCGGTGCCGACAGCACGGGTCTTCTGACGGACCATGGCTGATGAGTCAGCCATGAGCCCATGTTTCACCATCAGCCATCAGCCATCAGCGATGACAGGAATACCGCCGTAGCCCGTGTCCTGATCCGGGTCCTTGTCCTCAACCTCGCAGTCGCGCTCGCCAAGATTGGGTTCGGGTATGCGAGCGGCGCCATCAGCATTCTGTCCGATGGTTTCCATTCGCTCACCGATTCGGCCTCGAATGCCGTCGGTCTGGTCGGCGTTCGCGCAGCGGGACGCCCGCCTGACGCAGACCACCCTTACGGCCATCGCAAATACGAAACCGTCGCCGCAGCAGCCGTCACGATCTTTCTGGTCCTGATCATCGTCGAGGTTCTGCGGAACGCATTCAATCACCTGAGCGGCCGCGCGGCGCCCGTTGAAATCTCGATTGCCAGCTTCGTCGTCATGGCGGTCACGGTCGTGATCAATCTGATTGTCATCGCGTACGAGTCTCGCGAGGCGAAACGGCTGGCCAGTGAAATGCTGCTGGCCGACGCCACACAGACGCGTGGCGATGTCTGGACGTCGCTGACCGTCATCGCGGCGCTTGTGGGGGCCCGTTTGGGGATCCCGATACTCGATCCGCTCGCCGCGATCTTCGTGGCCGGGTTCATCGGCTACGCAGGCTTTCAGATCGCTCGCGCGACGACTGGCATCCTCAGCGACCGCATCGTGATCGCGGATTCGGATCTCGAACACGTCGTCATGAGCGTGCCGGGCGTGATCGGGTGCCATCGGATCCGCACGCGCGGATCCTCGGATCACGTATTTCTGGATCTCCACGTCTGGCTTCCGGCAGACATGCCCTTGACCGAGGCCCACGATCTGTCACATGTCGTCAAGGATCGGCTGATGGCGAAGTATCCGCAGATTGCGGATGCGGTGATTCACATCGAGCCGCCGCCCAGATAACGGGCGCCTACTTGTTCACCAATCGAATCTCAAACAGCTTCGGCCAGAGCTTGCCTGTCACAAACAGCCGATCGCGGTGGGCATCGTAGGCGATGCCATTCAGGACGCCGTCGGATGGACGTTCGTTGCCGGCGAGCAGGCCGCGGAGATCGATATAGCCGAGAACGCGCCCGCTGTCGGGGCTGATGCGCGCGATGTAGTCAGTAGTCCAGACGTTGGCGAAGATCTCGCCTTTGACGTATTCGAGTTCGTTCAGATTCCTGAGCGGCGCGCCCGCGGCCATCACGCGCGTGCGGCGGCGCTCGGCGAACGTGACGGGGTCAAGAAATCGCAGCCACTCGGTCCCGTCGCTCATGATGAGGTGTGTGCCGTCGTGCGTGAGGCCCCATCCTTCGCCGGCATACTTGAACGTGCTCTTTTCGAGAAACGTGTCCTTGTCGTACACGATCGCAATCTCCGACTGCCAGGTCAGCTCGATGAGATCGGACTTCCACACCGTGATGCCCTCGCCAAAATGTTGAGCGGGCACATCGCGGCGCTGTAGCACCTCGCCGGTTTCCAGCTTGACGCGGCGGATCGATGAGCGCCCGTTGAGACCGGTGCCTTCGTACAGCACGCCGTCCACGTATTCCAGGCCTTGTGTGAACGCATTCGAATCGTGAGGGTAGGTTCGGACGATCAGATAGCCGCTGACCGGCACATTACCCGATGGGGGCTGCGCCGGAACGCTGGAAACGTCGGCAAACACAAGGCTCGTCAATGCCACAAACACGACAGAAAGACGCACCGGGTCATTATGGCGCGAATCCTAAACCTTCCAGACCCACTTGTTCCTGCGCGCCCTGCTTCGTCCGGCCTCCCGTTGGCAACATGCGGCGCCACGGCGGCCACTGACCGATTTACTTTCGCAAACGTCTTCTTTAGTACCCGACCGTCTTGTCCACGACATTCATCAGCGGATCGCCGCGTTCGAAACGCCTCAAGTTATCGGAAAACAAATCCACGAGCCTCGTCCAGTAGTCGGGCATCGCTCCCGCCGTGTGCGGCGTTATGAGGACGTGCGGCAAATCCCAGTACGGACTCGACGCCTCGAGCGGCTCGCGCGCGAATACGTCGAGCGCAGCGCCGGCCACACGGCCATCTCGCAGCGCCTCGACGAGCGCGTCATCGTCGATCAGCTTGCCGCGTGCGACGTTGACCAGGATCGCACCGCGCTTGATGACCTTCAGCTCGCGACGGCCGATCAGCTGCTTCGTCTCGGGCGTCTGCGGCAGCGACAGCACGACGACGTCACTGAGGGCCAGCAGGTCGGCCAGTCGATCCGGCATCCAGACCGCCTCGATGCCGTCGGGCACTGGTCGAGTCGGCCGCCGCCGGATGGCGGTGACGCGGAAGCCGAAGGGCACTGCAATCCTGGCCACCTCGAGGCCAATCGCGCCCAGACCGACGATACCCATGCGCGATCCCTGCAGGATCCGCACGCGCGACCGCTCGCCCTCGAGTCGGTCCTGCGCCCACTCGTGACCGGCTTGGGCGCGAATTGCAACAGGCAACTCGCGCGCCAGCGCGATCGTGACGCCGAGGACGTGTTCGGCGATGGATCGCGCACGAATCCCACGCGCGGTCGTCACGATCACATCGCTCGCGAGCAGTTCGGGAAACATCAGATTGCCGACACCGGCGGCGGGACTCTGCACCCATCGAAGACGCTGTGCTGAGGGAAAGACGTCACGATCAACGAACGGCGTGAACGCCACGTCAGCACGTGGCAGCAGCTGGCGCAGCGCGTCGCGATCCCACGCTTCCAGAAAAGTGTGATGCGGAAAGGCCTGACGCAGTCCATCGACGAAATGGCGGGGCATGACCCAGATTGCGGCAGGGCTGATGACGCCGATGAGTACGTTCATGCAGGTCGGAAATGCAAGTTATGTGGATGTGTGGATTTTTGCGATCCGGCTTTGTGGACATCTTCCGAAAGGTGGATACGATGCCCAGACCGATGGCTCCACCACTCGGACCGGGGCAGTACCTGCGCGACCGAGGATTACCAGCGCATGTTGCATGCCCACGGCACCATGCACGTCACAACGCTGCAGGAGAGTCGAAGAGCGAGACGACAGGATGCTCAGATCCTCACATCCTCACATCCTCACATCCTCACATCCTCAGATCCTCACATCCTCACATCCTCACATCCTCACATCCTCACCTCCTCACCTCCTCACA
>JBKPDW010000355.1:0-14052 GCA_046728115.1 Acidobacteriota bacterium
CCCCCCCCCACCCCGCCCCCCCCCACCCCCCCCCCCCCCGGGCCCCCCCCCGCGTGCGCCCCCCCCTCTGCCGCCCCCGGGGGGGGGGGGGGGGCCGCCCGGCACAGTTCACGGGCACAAAGGGGTAGCCGTGACGAGCACTGCGCTCGTGCACCGCTCGCGCGAACAGCTCTTTGCCGGTGCCGGTCTCACCCATGAGGACGACGGTGGCGCCTGTCGGCGCGACTTCTTGAACACGCGCCATGGCGACTCGCAACGCAGGACTGGCGCCGATGATGTCCTCGAAATCGCTCGAGTCCCCGCTATCGTCCACGCCGAGCGTCGGCGCCGGCCCATTCGACGCCGTACTTTCCCGCGCCCTCGTCTCCAATGCACGACACTGCTGGCCCCGTTGAACGGCCAGCTCCATGAGATTGGCGAGCAGTTGCAAACGCGCGACGACGGCTGAAGGGCATGCACGCGCCTCAGCACGACATCCAATGGCAAGGCTCCCCATTGGACGGCCATCGCCCGTCACCGGCACCCGAAACTCTGCGTCCCGAGCGAACATCGCGCCCGGTCGGATCCATGATCGGATCGAGCGATTCGCAACATCTTCGGAAGACTCGAACGTTACCTGGTCCACATCGAGCGCAGTGCCAATCTGCCTCAACATATCCTCAACAGTCCGGTCGATCTCCCTTGGATCGACTCGCACGATCGTCGAAGCAAAGTCGTGGGGCAGCGAATCGAGCCGATGAACGATCGTGTCGACCGGAAGGGAGGCGCGTAGCGTCATGGGCATACGCGCCCGTTCGGCAAGGCACGTGCCAGCGGAGCATTGAACCGAACACCGGCTCACCAGCGAAAAGGCGCTGAGAACCCAACGAGAAGATCGATCGGAGGCGAAATCCCGGCCGATGTTTTTTCGGTGCCACGCACCGAACATCCGTCGAGTCGGAGCCACTCCGAATTCTCGGAGCGCGTCGCCGTTCCGTGCGCGCCGCAGGCCCCAACAATATTCCGTACGCGACTGGCGCCGGTGGCACGGGACGTGCTCCTGAGACGCTCCATGCGATCACAGCAACTCATCAGTCGCGTTCGTGCGCTTTCGATCGGTTTCGCGATGTTGGCTTGCGCGGTGACGTCCACTGGCGCACAGGCGCCGGAGACGATGACAGCGGTGGCCAATGTCAGAACGGCCGGCGGCACAAACGCCTCCGCTCCCATAACAATCGTCATCGAACGGTTCGCGAGCAACACCGATCGAGACGCGCTGGTCGCGGCGGTCAAGACAAGCGGCACATCGGGGGCGCGCGAGCTGCTGGGAAAACGCGGGGATGTGGGGTCAATCCAGGTCGGCTCGAAGCGGACCCCGATCAAGTACGCGTTTGCACGGTCGACGGGCTCGGGCCGCCTCCTCACCCTTGCGACGGCCGAGCCGATCGGATTCACTGGATCGGATCTGCCACAGACCGCGCCAAAGGCCGGCTACGACCTCGGACTGGTGCTGCTCGAAATCACCGCTTCGGGGCCCGGTCACGGCGAACTGGCGCCCGCCACCAAAGTTCGTGTCGACCAGCAGAACGCGATCGTGACCGAAGGGTCGGATGCCGAAGTTGTGCGGCTGTCGAACGTCGTCAAGAAGTAAATCGCCGTGCCGAGGCGACGGCGTGTCCTCGACCCGCTCGAACGCACGCCGGCGGTGCTCTTCGGACCGATCAGGGTCCTGACGTTCACTGGAACGTTGGGGATCGCGGAGTCTGGCAACGAGGAGATCCGGACCGCACTCCTGAGTGCGGTCGGTTCCAATGTGGCCCGGGCGTCGTCGATGCAGCCATGTATTTGATGGCCACGCTCACGGAGCGCCACGCGGACTGTTGACCCTCGGCCCGATCCGCTAGACACGCGATCCGGAAGTAGCGAACGGTCTCGTACTCGACGCGCTCCCGCAGAATCTCGCCGCTATGCTGAGCTCGGCGGACGTCGAGATACTTCGACGCCGGTCGAGCGACCAGCCCGAGCGTCGGGAGGTGCCGGGTTCGTCCGAGACGATTTCATCGTGCCCGGACGGCGCCGCATACATAGATCAATGCAGATTCCCCCGCGCGCGTGGCTGCCGACCTACGACCGGAGCTGGGTCCGAGCGGACGTCGCGGCCGGCATTACGCTTGCCGCGTATCTGCTGCCGGCTGCAATCGGTGACGCGTCGCTTGCCGGCCTGCCGCCCCAGGCAGGCCTGTACGCCTGTCTGTTTGCCGGCCTCGTGTTCTGGGTGTTCTGCAGTTCGCGTCAGACCGTCGTGACGGTCACGTCGGCAATTTCGCTGTTGATTGGCGCAACCCTCGGCGACATCGCAGGCGGTGATCCCGCTCGACACGCGACGCTCGCCGCGTGCACCGCGCTGATCGTAGCCGGGCTGGCTTTCGCGGCCTATCTGGCCCGCGCCGGCGCCATCGTCAACTTCTTCTCTGAAACGGTGCTCGTCGGCTTCAAGTGCGGCGTCGCCTTTTTCCTGGCGAGCACACAGCTGCCGAAGCTGTTCGGCTTCGGCGGGAGCCACGGAGATTTCTGGGAGCGCATGGGTCACTTTTTTCGGGGACTCGGGGAAACCAACCCGACCTCGCTGGCGCTGGGTCTCGCCGCGCTTGCGCTGCTGCTGGTCGGCAAGCGCGTGTTGAAGCATCGACCCGTGGCCCTCTTCGTCGTCATCGGCGGCATCGTCGCAGCGAGAGTATTTCACCTCGACGACCGCGGGGTGGCGTTGCTCGGCGAGGTTCCGCGAGGCCTGCCCGTTCCCGCGTTGCCCCTCGTCAGCCGGTCCGATGTCAACACGCTTTTTCCGCTCGCCATGGCCTGCTTCGTCCTCTCGGTGGTCGAGACGACCGCCATCGGCCGGATGTTCGCCGCCAAGCACGGGTACCGGCTCGACGCCACGCAGGAATTCGTTGCGATCGGCGCCGCCAACCTCGTTGCGGGACTTGGAAGCGGATTCCCCGTCAGTGGCGGCATGTCGCAGTCGCTTGTCAACGAAACGGCTGGCGCGCGGACACCGCTCTCGGGATTGGTCGCGGCATTGATCACTCTCGTCGTTGCGGTCTTCTTCACGGGGCTGTTACGTAATCTCCCTCAGCCCGTTCTCGGCGCGGTCGTGCTGGTGGCCGTGACGGGCCTCGTTCAAGCGCAGGCGCTGCGGCACATCTGGCGCTTCAGCCGAACCGAGTTCGCGGTGACGCTGGCCGCCTTTCTCGGTGTCCTCGGTTCAGGCCTGCTGAACGGCGTGCTGCTCGGCGTGGCGCTGTCGATTCTTCTGCTCCTCGGCCGCGCTTCTCGTCCGCGAGTCATCGAGGTCGGGCGGGTTCCCCGCACCTCTTATTTTGCCGACTTGGTCCGCCATCCGGAGAACGAGCGGGTTCCAGAAGTAGTCGTGGTGCGCAGCGAGGGCGCGCTGCTTTACTTCAACGTTGATCACGTGCGCGATCGGTTGTCGGCGATCGTGAGCGAACGGACGCCGGCCCCGCGCTTGATTGTGTTCTTCATGGGCAACGTCCCACACGTGGATTTGGCCGGGGCCGAACTGCTGATGGACCTGCGTCGCACGTTTCTCGAGCGCGGGATCGCGTTCCGGCTCGCCGAGGTGCACGGGCCGGCCCGTGAAGCGCTCCGGCGCCTCGGTCACGAGCATACGGAGGAATTCGTTGAAGCGCACCAGACCGTGGAAGATGTGCTCAACTCGTGGCGTTCATCTGCCGATCGCCCGGCATCAATGAGCGGCTAACGGGCGCTCAACGATGTGCGCTGCGTCGAGTGGTTGGCGTGCTCGTCGTCCGACTCGGGACCTTGATAGCCATCACTTCGTCTGGCGTGTCGGGTATTTGGCAAACAACTCGGCGACCGCCCCGTCGATTGCGGTTTCGAGCTGCGACGGCTCCGTCTCGATGGGCTTGTCGATCCGCATTCGCAGCAGTCGCTTGTGGTTTGTCGGATCCAGTAAGGCGACCATCAGCGTCCCAACCGAGTACTGCGGGCGCACGCCCTTGTCGTCGGCCTTTGCCTTCAAGTTGACGTCGGTGCGCGTGAGGGAGTAGTACGCAACCTGGACATCGCCCGGTCCCCCGGCTGCTTTCGTCATGCCGAGTGCACCGAGCTCTCGATCGACGGCAGCCGTGATCTTCGCATCGATCTCCTTCACTGCGGACGGCTGCCCCTGCGTCCACGAGTAGGTTTTGAACTTCGCGAAATCGACCTTCTTTTCCGCGTTCACCGTAACGCCGTACTTCGGCATCTGGCCCGCGAGCGCGGCGACAACGGTTACGAAGACGATGCAACTGGCGATCAGCGATTTCATTTCGTCCTCACGAAAGGATCTGTTCGAAACAGTCTTCATGATGCCTGTCGGTCGCTTCGCCGCATGCAGATCCCGAGCCACGACCCAGCGCCCAAAGAGAAGAGCCAGCTCGACCGAACGTCCGATATCTCGGACACCTCCGAGCTTACTTCGTCGCGCGACGTGATGCACACGGACGCGGACTCCCACAGCATTCCGTGAGATGCGTCGAGATTTCGAGAGCCAAAACAGCATTTCGCAGTGAAAGTCCTGCCATCCGCGAATGACCGGATGGTCCCGCCGCCATGTTTCATTCAGTTTCGCCGCAATCAGCTCCGGTTCGCTGAAAACCCGACGCCCAACGGTTGTGGGTGAGCCGCGGCACGAAGCGTGCTGAACGCCGGTTCGATCAAGACGGTCCAAGACCCGCACCTATGACAGCGGCCCTCAGTGGAGCGATGCTTTGAAAATTCGTGCGACGATCAAAACGATAGCCCAGATTGCCGTGTGCTCGATGGTACGAACGACGGCGTCGGTCGCTCAGTCGACGCCACCAGCCCTCACCGAGCCCACGACGTCTCAACGGCCGGCCGCAACGCCGCAAACCGCCGGTCAGGGCGCCGCGCAGCCGGCCACCGTCTCGTGCGCCTCGAGGCCGGGCGAACGGGAGCAATGCACCGCCGACACGTCGGCCGGCGTCGCGCTCGTGAAATCGTCTGGCGAGGCGCCATGCCTTCTCGGGAAGACATGGGGCTACGACGACACCAGCATCTGGGTCTCGGACGGCTGCAGCGGCGAGTTCATGACCGGTCGGAGCACACAGGAGCGGGCGCCGCTGAGGCCGCTGGAGCACGTTCCGAACGTCGGGTTCCTCTTGTATACGGGGGAAAAGGGGGAGATCTACTTCCGGCTTTTCAGCTACGCGCGCTATCTCAACCAGAGGAACCTCGACGCGACATACGTCGACTATTTCGGCAACACCCACACGGTGAAGCAGCGCCAGGACGTTCAGCTCCAGAAATTCTTCGCGCCGTTTTCCGGATGGTTCATGACGCCGAAGTTTCGCTACTACCTGTATGTCTGGTCGGCGAACACGTCGCAGGGCGATCCCGCGCAGGTCGTCGGGGCTGGAAACCTGAGCTTTACCTTCAACCGGTTCGTCTCGGTGGGAGCGGGGATCACGTCTCTGCCGTCCACGCGGAGCACGGAGGGCCAGTTCCCGTACTGGCTGGGCGTGGACGACCGCCTGATCGCCGACGAGTTCTTCCGGGGTTCGTACACGAGCGGTTTCTGGCTCAAGGGCGAGGTGCACACGAAGGTCAAATACATGGCGATGTTCGCCAATAACCTGAGCACCCTCGGCGTGAGCGCGTCGCAACTCGACAACAAGTTCAACACGCAGTCGTACTCGGTTCAGTGGCTGCCGACGACCGGTGAGTTCGGTCTGTACGGGACCTTCGGCGACTACGACTACCACGAAAAGGTCGCGACGAGACTCGGGCTGCATTACAGCCATAGCGTCGAAGACAAACAATCGCAGCCTGGCACGGAGGCCATCGAGAACAGCCAGATCCGGCTGACGGACGGGAGCGTCATCTTCACGCCGGATCTGTTTGGCCCCGGCATCACCGTCAACGAAGTCAACTACCGCATGATGAGCATCGACGGCGGGATCAAGTACCGCGGTATGGCGCTCGAAGCGGAGTACTACCGGCGGTGGTTGAACGACTTCGTCGGGACGAACACGAGCAGCATCGCCGACATCGGCGACAACGGGTACCAGGTGCAGGGTTCCGCGATGGCTGTCCCGAAAATTCTTCAGCTCTACGTTGGCGGTTCCCAGATCTTCGGCGTCTACGGCGACGCCTCGGAAGTGCGGTTCGGCGAGAACTGGTACTTCAGGAAGGAGCGCGGCCTTCGCGTCAACGCCGAGTTCATGCACGTGAACAAGAGCCCGGTCGGGTACACGGCCTATCCATATCCGGTCGGCGGCAACGGCAACGTCATTCACGTCAACCTGGAGATGAACTTCTGACGGGACGGTGAGGGACCGGTAAGGAAAAGGCAGTCCGCCCATGATCCACACGCGTTTGCACCGTGCAGCCGTTCTCACAGCCGTGATCGCCGTCCTCGCCGTCCTCGCCTGGATCGCTGCCGCCCGCTCGCGTTCGATCGCGGCGCAGGACCCCGGCGCCGCGAACCAGTTCAACGATTCCCATTTCCATCTGACCAACTACGTGCAGGAGGGCATCACGCCACGCCAGTTCCTGCAGATCATGGGAACCCGTGTCCCGCGTTCCACGCTGTTCGGCATCCCGCTGCAGCAGCAGTGGTCGTACGCCAATTCGGGCGACTTCGCGCCGACGTACTACCTCCACAGCGACGCGCCGCTCTACTACTACTCGTTCACCGATGCCTACATCGCGAGCGTGTATCGGTCGTTGTCGAAAGAAGATCAGGCGCGCTTCGACCCGATGATCACGGGATTCAACCCTGCCGACATGTACGGCGTCGATCACATCCGGCGCGTGCTGACGACGTTCCCCGGCGTGTTTTCCGGGATCGGCGAGTTCAGCATTCACAAGGAGTTCGTCTCGGCCAAAATCTCGGGCGAGACAGCCAGCCTCACCAATCCCGCGCTCGATCGCATCCTCGACTTCGCGGCCGAAGCCGGCCTGGTCGTGATCATCCACTGCGATATCGACATGCCCTTCGCGAAGCAGAACACGGAGCCCGTGTACCTCACGCAGATGAAAGCGGTGCTGAAGCGCCACCCCAACGCCGCGATCATCTGGGCCCACGTCGGCCTCGGCCGCATCGTCCATCCCGTCGAGGCGTCGGAGGGAACCGCCGAACGTAACCCATCGCAAGTCGAAATTGTCGAAGCGATGCTGACCGATCCGGCGCTCCGCCACGTGAACTTCGACATCTCGTGGGACGAAGTGGTCAAGTACGCC
The DNA here is from genome assembly GCA_046728115.1 of Acidobacteriota bacterium. Taxonomy (GTDB): domain Bacteria; phylum Acidobacteriota; class Vicinamibacteria; order Vicinamibacterales; family CAVVIG01; genus CAVSWN01. The sequence continues at coordinate 7,264 of JBKPDW010000355.1, forward strand.
GTCGCGTCGCCGGAATCCATCCGGCGCGTGTCGACGATGTTGAACAAGTACCCGGACCGATTTCTGTTCGGCACCGATACGGTCGCGCCGTCGGGGCGGGCGCCCTATTTCGCCGTGTTCGACATGTGGACGCCCGTCTGGCGTCTGCTGACCCCGGAGGCCAGCCTCGAGGTGCGTAAGGGCAACTACGAACGGATCTTCGACGAGGGCCGCCGGAAGGTGCGTGCCTGGGAAAAGGCTCACGTTCAATGACTCGATGCTTCAGACTGCGAGGAAACGACATGGCGTTACGAGCGACGTTTCGGAATTCAAGTCTTGTTCGGGTTCTGACAACAGTCTTGATACTGGGAGTTTCTGCGTCTGCGGCGCGCGCACAGAGCACCGGCAGCGGTCCTTCTGATCCGAACGCGTCGGCCGCTCAGCCTGCACAGGAGCCGAAGCCGAGCTTCGAGATCTACGGCTTCGCGATGCTCGACATCGGCCACAACTTCACGCAGATCAACCCGAACTGGTTCGACACGATGCGCGTCACCAGGCTGCCGTCGTTCAAGGACGAGTTCTGCTGCGACCAGAGCACGTTCTCCGGCGTCCGCCAGAGCCGTCTCGGCGTGCGATCGTCGACGCCGACGGTGCTGGGCGAGCTGAAGACGACCTTCGAATTCGAGCTGTTCGGCACCGGCGTCGACGAGGGCCAGACCACGTTCCGACTCCGCCACGCCTACGGCGAGCTTGGCGCATTCGGCGCCGGCCAGTGGTGGAGTCCGTTCGTGGATACCGACGCCTTCCCGAACTCGCTCGAGTACTGGGGCCCGACGGGCCTGGCCTGGTTTCGCAACGTCCAGGTCCGATGGATGCCGATCAGAGGCGACAGCAGCCTGACGCTCGCGCTCGAGCGGCCGGGTGCGAGCGGCGACGCCGGCGTCTACGCCGACCGCATCGAGTTGCAGAACATCAAGCCGCGATTTCCTCTGCCGGACTTCTCCGGCGCCTACCGCTACGGCACGAAGTGGGGGTACGTCCGCGCCGCGGGCCTGCTTCGAGTGATCAAGTGGGACGACGTGCTTGCCGATCAGTTCGACCTCTCGGGCCATGCCACCGGCTGGGGCGTCAATCTCAGCTCGAACCTGAAGATCGCGCAAAGCGACGTGGTCCGCGTGCAGTTCGTCTTCGGCGAGGGCATTCAGAACTACATGAACGATTCGCCGGTCGACATCGGCATCAAGAAGAACCCGTCGAATCCGGTGACGCCGGTCCTCGGCGAACCCATTCCGATCACCGGCTTGTCGGTGTTCGTCGATCACACCTGGAGTCCGAAGTTCACCAGCGCCGTCGGCTACTCGCGCCAGGACAACGACAACACTGACGGGCAGGCGGCCAACGCCTTCAGGGACGGCCAGTACGCGCTCGGTAACCTCCTCTACTCCCCGGTGCCCAACGTGATGATCGGCGGCGAATTCCAGTGGGGCCGCCGCGAGAACTTCCAGGACGGCTTTCACAGCGACGGCTACAAGCTGCAGTTCTCGTTCAAGTACAACTTCTCGTACAAGCTGGGAGGCTAACATCATGATCCGGCAGGGACTCTCCAGTCGTCGCAGTGCGTGGCTAGCAGGACTCGCCGCGAGCGTCGCCGCCGGCGGAATGGCGCTCGCGCAGACCGGGGCGGATCCTCAGGCTGCGGTAAATTCCGCGTTCAATCAGTTCAAAACGCTCAAGGAAGGAAAGAACGCGGATTACATTCCGGCCCTCGCGAAGGTCGATCCGAACCTGTTTGGCATCGCGCTGGTGACCGTGGACGGCAAGACGTACACGGCCGGCGACATCAAGACCGAAGTGTCGATCCAGTCGATCTCGAAGGTCTTCACGATGGCGCAGGTCATCCAGGAACAGGGGCTCGACGCCATCGAAAAACGGATCGGCGTCGACGCGACCGGCGCGCGGTTCAACTCGATTATCGCCGTGGAGTCTGTCAAGACCGTCGCCGGCACCGGCGCGCCGGAGATGAATCCGCTCGTCAATCCCGGCGCCATTTCGGCGACGAGCATGGTCACGGGCGGCAGTTCGGATGCCGTCTGGAGAAAGATCATCGGCACGTACAACGATTACGCGGGGCGCCAGTTGAACGTGCTCCAGGACGTCTACAAGTCGGAATCGGATACGAACCAGCGCAACCAGGCGATAGGGGCTCTCATGCTGGCGTATGGATACATCAAGGCAAACTGGCCGCAGGCCGTCGATCTCTACACGCGCCAGTGCTCGGTTGGCGTCAACGCGAAGGATCTGGCGGTGATGGCGGCGACGCTGGCTGCAGCCGGAAAGAATCCGGTCACGGGCAAGCAGGTGATCGACGCGGCCAGGGTGCCGGGCGTCCTGGCGGTGATGGCCACCGCGGGCCTCTACGACGACTCCGGAAAGTGGCTGTATCACACGGGGCTGCCGGCCAAGAGCGGGGTCGGCGGCGGTATCATTGCCGTGTCACCCGGCAAGTTCGGAATCGCCGTCGTCTCGCCGCCGCTCGACGATGCCGGCAACAGCGTGCGCGCGCAGCGGGCGATCGCCGCCATCTCCAACACGTTGGGCGGCAACCCGTACGCGACGAAGCCGCGCTAGGAAGGAAGAAGGGTACCAAACGCCATGGGGTCGAAGATTGGGTCCTTCCACCTAACGCTGGTCGCCGCCTGCCTCATGATGGCTCTCGCGCCGGTGCAGGAGCCGAAAACGACCACCCGCGACGTGCTGGTTTCACGCGCGACAGTTGATCGCATCGATCGGTTCGCGCGGTCAGTAACGTTGCGAACGAACGAAGGCCTCCTGCACACGGTCTACGTCGGACCGGAGCTCAAGGTCTTCGACGGGTTGAAGACCGGCGATACTGTCACCGCTCGTATCGTCGAATCGATCGTCGTGGCGGTGCGTCCCAACGCGAAGCCATCGGTGATCACCGATACCACCGCCGAAGCGCGGAGAGGAAGCACCGGCCGCGGCGACGTGCAGCAACAGCTCAAGGCCACGGTGACCGTCCAAAGCGTGGATGTGCAGAAGCAGGTCATCACCTACAGGACCGCCGACAACCGCAATGTGATTCGGCCCGTGATGGAGGCGCACCTGCTCGAGGGGTTGAAGCCAGGTGATATCGTCGAAGTGACGTTCACGCGCGAGCGCGCGATCGAGCTCGAGCGAACGCGGTAGCGATGGTCGGACGGAGGCTCAACGCCACGAACATGAGGGTTCGTTCTGCACTCGTCTACCGGATCGACGCGACGGCTTCTGATTCCACCGTCCCTCCGGAGCGAGTCACCATGGTCAGGTGCGCTGAGAGCACCGTCGGATGGGGCGGCGAACAACCGTAGGGCACCGAGAAAGCAAAATTCCGAGAAACGCCCCGCGGCACCAGGGGAGGAGCGGAAGGCTGGGTCATCTCGGATGGCGAGTACGAGATGGGATTGCCTGTGGCGCCTGAGGCGTCGCTGAAACGAAGCGTGACCGCGCGAATGGAGAGATCCTCGCTTGGGGAACGAATGCCGAGCTGGAAGGTCGCCAAGGCTGGCGGATGGGCAGGGCAGCCCGATCCAACTCCGCCAACTCCAACGTACGACTGGCCCGTCAAAACGGGAGGATCGATGAAGACAAGCACCACCCCGTTCGGACTCACGGCGATGAAGCCCACGAATCCGTCACAGCCCGCCGTGACCACCGTTCCAGTGACGATCACGGCCTGCAGTAGTCCCCTGCTCACCTTCATGAGGCCCTCTCAGACGACGTCTGGTCGACACCTCAACGTTTCAATCCGTGGTTGAGGGCCGGGAAAAGCAGGACCCATGCCACGAAATACGTGCTCCGCGAGATCGGAGAGCCTCCGAAGGTTCGGAGGCGACGACGGGCCTCGCCGCCCGAAGGTCAAACCGGCGAAGCACCATTGAGGGTGCACTGTTTGCATATCCCAACACAACTAATTCCTTGTTTCTTGCCGCAGGAAAGGATTGAACGATGAGAAGACTGCTCGCGCTCTCATTCGCGCTGCTCCTGGCAGCCACAAGCAGCGCCCTCGCTCAGGACGTCCGGTACAACTTCGACAAGCAGTCGAACTTTGCGGCTTTCAAGACCTACAAGTGGGTTGCCATCCAAGGGGCCAAGCCGCTCAGCGAGCTCGTTGACCGCCAGGTGAAGTCCGCCCTTGATGCCGAACTTGCGAAGAAAGGGCTCTCGAAGACCGACGCTGACAGCGCCGACCTGTACGTGGGCTACCAGGCAGCTGTCGACACGGAGAAGGAATTCACCTCCTACAACACGGGATGGGGTTATGGTCCTGGTTGGTACGGAGGCGGATGGTATGGCGCCGGCGGAAGCACGATGACAACGGGCCAGACATCGACGATCTACGTCGGTCAGCTGGCGGTGGACATGTACGCGTCGGGGCCAAAGGCGCTGGTCTGGCGCGGCGTGGCGAGCAAGACGCTCGATCCGAAGGCCAAGCCGGAAAAGCAGCAAAAAAATCTCGAAAAGGCGGTTGTGAAGCTCCTGAAGAACTATCCACCGCCAGTGAAGAAGTAGGTTTGCCGTGACGAGCCATCATGTTCGGCGCGCGCCGGTGGCGCTCGTCGCCGCCTGCAGCGCGTTTCTGTCGCCGATCACGCCTCTTCTCGAAGCTCAGACCAGGGCCGCACAACCGGGAACGAAGAGCTCGGCGTCGGCGGCAGCGCCAAAGACCTCGGCATCCGGAGATGTCGACGGCGGATGGCCGCGCGACTACTCGATGCCGAGCGGCGGCGCGATTCGAATCTTTCAGCCGCAGGTGGCCAGCTGGGACGGACAGCGGCACATGGTGGCGTACGCTGCCGTGTCCTACACCCAGACGGGTGCCGCTAAGCCGAATCTGGGGACTGTGAAGATCGAAGCCGACACCTCGGTGGCGGTGGCCGAGCGACTGGTGAACTTCACCGACGTGAAGCTGACGGAATCGAACTTTCCCGGTTTGCCCAACGATCAGCTGCGGCAGGTCGTCGCCCAGATTCAGCAAACCGTGCCGGACGGCGGCCTGGTGATCGCGCTCGACCGCGTGCTTGCGCGACTCGACAAGAGCACGATCATTCCGAAGAACGTCGACAGCGTGAAAGCCGATCCTCCGGTCATCTTCTACAGCACATCGCCAGCGGTGCTGGTGAACCTGGATGGCGATCCCATCTGGAGTCCCATCAAGGACAACGACCTGAAGTTCGCCGTCAACACGAACTGGGACCTGTTCCAGCACGAGCCGACGAAGGCGTTCTTCCTGCGCAACGACAAGAGTTGGCTCACCGCCGCGGCGATCACCGGGCCGTGGTCGGCGGCGGGCAAACTGCCGGACAGCTTCTCGAAGCTGCCGCAAGACAGCAACTGGAGCGACGTGAAAGCGGCCCTTCCTGCCCGTGCGTCATCGTCCGCCGTCCCGAAAGTATTCGTCAGCACGAAGCCGGCAGAGCTCATCCACACGCAGGGCCCTCCGAACTATCTGCTCGTGAACGGGACGAATCTGCTATGGGTGAGCAATACCGAAAGTGACGTTTTCAGGCTCGGCAAAGGCGGCGCGGTGTACTTCCTGGTGTCGGGCCGATGGTTCAGCGCACCCGATTACGGAGGGCCGTGGATCTTCGCGACGACGACGTTGCCCGATGATTTCAAGAAGATCCCTGTGTCGCATCAGCGTTCGCGTGTACTGGCGTCCGTCCCGGGTACGGATCAGGCTATCGAGGCGGTGCTGCTCGCGCAGGTTCCGCAGACCGCGCGAGTCAGCAAGAAGGAGGTGAAGGCGCCGGAGGTGCAATACTCGGGGGATCCGCAGTTCCAGCCAATCGAGAAGACCACAGTTTCGCGAGCGGTCAACACCGACAAGGACATCATCAAAGTCGGCGATCTCTACTACATGTGTTTTCAGGGCATCTGGTTCATGAGCCGGAGTCCGACAGGACCGTGGGAAGTGACGGGATCGGTCCCAAAGGAGATCTACGAGATTCCGGTCAGCTCGCCGTCGTATCACGTCACGAACGTCACGGTCGTCGAAGACAACAGTGATGCCGTGGTGTTTGCGGCCGCCGCGGCGTACTCGGGGATGATGATCGCGTGGGGCTGCGCCGTCTGGGGGACCGGATGGTACTACCCACCCTATGTCGGCTACGGTGGCTTCTACCCCGCGTACTACCCATACTATCCGACGTACGGGTACCGGGCATCGTATAACCCCTGGACAGGAGCGTACAGTCGTGGGGCGGTGGCGTACGGTCCGTACGGTGGAGCCGGCGTCGGCTCGCGCTACAACCCGAGGACGGGCACCTATTCGCGAGGCGCGGCAGCATACGGTCCGTACGGCGCGCGAGGCGTGGCCGAAGGTTACAACCCGCGTACAGGCACCTACGGTGCGACTCGGCAAGGCTCGAACGTCTACGGAAGCTGGGGACAGACCGGCGTGCAGCGTGGCGATCAATGGGCGACGACGTCGCGCGCCACCAACTCCAGAACGGGCACGACGACGCGGACGACGCAGGGCAGCGGAGGCGGCGAGGCCGTCACGCGGCGCGGGCCGTCCGGAACCTCCGGCGCTGCGCGCACGGGCAGCGGCGATGTCTATGCCGGCCGCGACGGGAATGTTTACAAAAAGCAGGGCGACAGCTGGCAGCGGTACGACAACGGCAGCGGAGGTTGGAACTCGGTCCAGCGGCCGGAAACTCAAGGCCAGCTCAATCGCGATTCGGCCGCGCGCGCCGAGGGCGCCCAACGCACGCGCGACTACAGCAGCGGCCGCACCAGCGCAGGCAGCTA
>JBKPDW010000356.1:0-27470 GCA_046728115.1 Acidobacteriota bacterium
GTCCGCGTCTGTCAACACGTCCACGCCGTTCTCCGTCACCAGCACGTTGTCTTCGATTCGCACACCGCCCCAGCCGGGAAAGTACACGCCAGGTTCGATCGTGAACACCATCCCGGGCGCCAACGGCTCGTCGCGCGTGTCGACATCCGGCCGACGCCGGACTATCCGCGGATCCTCGTGCACTTCGATGCCCAGCCCGTGGCCCGTGCCGTGACGAAAGGCATCGGCCAGCCCATCGCGCTCGAGCGACTCGCGCGCGGCCCGATCGATGTCGAATCGCGATCGTCCCGGGGCGACCGACCGGATCGCCGCATCTCGAGCGTTCCGCACTGCCTGATAGACCGTTCGGACGCGGGAATCGGCTGCACCCAGCACGACCGTCCGCGTAAGGTCCACGCAGTATGATTCGTAGACCCCGCCGAAGTCCAGCACCACGAGGTCACCTTCGGCCAATCTTCGCTCTCCGGGCCGTGCATGCGGCAACGCCGCGTTCGGTCCGGCCGCCACGATGGTATCAAACGCGGTTCGGACGAAACCCGCGTCGCGGATCCGCCAGTCGATGGCCGCCGCTACCTCGCGCTCGGTGCGTCCGGCCCGTACCTCTTCCGGCATCTGCCCGGCCACGCGCGAGAGTCGTCGCGCGGCCTCGCGAAGCGTGGCGATCTCGTAGCTGTCCTTCACGATGCGCGCTCGTTCGACGACGCCTTCAGTGGGCATCAAAAACACCGCGCCATCGGTGGCTGCCGCGAGCTTTGCCGTCAGCCAGGTGTGGCGGCTCACGGTGAGATGTGCGGCCTCGAACCCGACGCGTGCCCAGCGGTGCGATGCCAGCATCTCGCCGAGCTTCACATCGTAGGAACCTTCGACGAGAACCAGCTCGAGATCGGGGCTGGCGTACGGCGTGTCATTCATGCCGCTCACGGCCGTGGCGTAGCGGGCATCCGTGAGGAAATACACGCGGTCCAAGGTCAGTACGACGATTGCGGCGGTCCCGGCAAAGTTCGTCAGATACAGGATGTTGGGGAGCGACGTGACGACGAGGGCCTCGAGTCCGCCCGACTCGATCTGCGCGCGAACGCACTGGTGGCGCGCGCTAAGCGCGGTCCGAGGAGCGTGCGACATGAATAGCCTGAAGCCAACGCTCCAACTCGACGACGACGCGGCGCGAACGAGCGCTGTCCTCTGCCGGGACGGCCGGAATCGCCATACCGCTCTCATTCGAGAGCTCCAGCACGGCCCGATTGAGCTCGGGATCGTTCGGCGCCAGTACCAGCGCGTGACGGTACCTGGCGAGCGCATCCGCGGTCGATCCGCGGCGATGATGAATCTGGGCGAGCGCGCGAAGCGCGCTCAAGTTCTGGGGCGCCTGGGTCAGAGCGGTTTCGAGCTCCGCCAACGCTTCGTCCAGGCGATCGAGCTCGATCAAGGCGCGGCCGAGAGTAACCCGCACCGACGTGTATTCGGGATGACGTTTCAACCCGGCCCGGCAGGTCGCGACCGCTTCCTCGTAAAGACCTGCCCGCCGGCATTCTTCGGCCAGCTGGGCGAACGCGATCGACGCAGGATCCATCTGGACCCGGCGTCGGAGCTCTTCGATTCGCGGCAGCTCGGACATCTGCTGCCGCGAATGGTACTTCACATTTATTTCTTTGACGTAGTCGTCGACGGAACCGCCACGATGACAGTCTGCGAGGCCGCGCCCGTCAGACCGTTGTCGTCGGTCACGACCAGGACGACGTTATACGTGTTCGGTTTCGTCCACGTGTGCGTCGCGTTTCTGCCGGTTGCGACTCCGTCGCCGAAATCCCAGTTGTAGCTCACGATCGAGTGTCCCGGTGCCGCGGTCGACAGAGACGCGTTGAACGACACCTGCTGGTTTGGTTCGGGCTTGGCCGGCGAGAACGCGAAGAGTGCGGTCGGCGGCGTGCCGGCGGCAACCGTGATCTGCTTGGTCGTCGACGCCGACAGTTCGCGGTCGTTGGTCACCGTCAGCGTGACGTTGAACGTGCCGGGCTTGTTGAACGCATGCGTCAGGACGGCGCCGGAACCCGTGCCTCCATCGCCGAACGTCCAGGCCCAGGTCGTCAGCTTGCTGGTGGAGATCGCGCAGCCGCCGCCCGTCGCCGCCGATCCGGGACAGCTGGAGGCTCCATCGAAGGCCACCGGCGAGTTCGCGGTTGGCGACGCGGGGCCGAAGGTGAACAGTGCGGTCGGCGTATCGGCCGGCGGCAGGATCACTCCCGGCGGGACGAGACGAATATCTACGAGCGGTGTGTGCGCCTGCGACGCGACCGCGTCGTTGCCGATCACGTTCGCAAGGATAGAGACCGTTGTCCCATTGCCGCCAAGCAGCGGCGGCGCCGCGGGAGGCGCCGTGTACACAGTGCTGGCGCGGCCGTTACGGTCCGTCACAATCTGGCGCGACTGAAGCGTGCCAAAGTCCTGCACGACGCCGCCGACCATCGTCGAGATTCTGAGCCCGAGCCCGGACAGGCCCTGCCCATCAGGCCCGGTCGCGAGTACTTGGATAGCACTTTGGGACACTCCGTCCTGTGTCAGCAAATCGGGACGCGCGGTCACGGTGACAGACGTCGCCAGCGCGGACGGCCCGGTCAGCGGCGGCGCTTCCTGTTGCTTGACAGTGCAGCCGAGGGATCCGGTCCCTATCAGAACCGAGGCGGCGACGAGAATGGTTCTCGTGCTCATGATTAAACCGTGTCCCCGAAGTTGCCGAATGTGATGCGAATGTTGCCGCTGACCGAGACAGCGTTGCCCACCTGGTCGGTTCCGTAGAACGTGACGGTCGCGATCACATCGATGATATTGGTGTTGTTGATGAGCTGAATGAGAGGGGTCTCCTCTTTGGCAGCATGCCGCACGAGCTCGAATCCAAGTGTCAGCGTCGAGCCGGGGAGCAGGGTGCCCGTCGAAGCGCTGTCGAAGCCGTACGGCACATCCACGCCTGGCGTGTTCCGTCCGTCTGTTCGCGTGTAGTCGACGCGATAACGGGTAATCGTGACCTGATTGTTAGTAGTCGGCGACAGCGAGACGTCCTTCATCGCCAGGCTGAACACTGCCTGGCCCGGATCGTTGAACACTGTTGGACAGGGACTCGTCGTCGAGCACGGCGGTGGCGCCGTGACGTTGGTGATTACGTCCGACAGCAGGAACGAGGAGAAGGTGTTCGGGGCGCTGCCTCTGGCCGCGGACAGCCCGTTCATCACCAGGTAGACCGGCGAGCGTCCCGTTCGCGCCACGTCGCCGCACGACGTGGACGCCAGGATGATCGCCGGGACAACTACAACGCGAGCGAGTGTACGAGTGCTTGTCATGCTCGGAACCTACGTCTTGATGATTCGCGGCGTGATGAAGATCAGCAGCTCGGTGCTCTGATCGTTCAGCGTGTCGCGTTTGAAGAGCCAGCCAAGCAGCGGCACGCGACTCAGGCCGGGAGTGCGATCGCTCGACACCTGTTCCTGGCTCACGTAGATGCCGCCAATGACCGTCGTTTGGCCGTCGCTGACGAGCACCTGCGTGTTGGCACGCTGCGTGTTGATCGGCGGAATGTTGTTGATCGCCCGGCTGAAATCGGGCGACGCGTTTTCGACGGCAATCTGCATGATGACGGTGTTGGCCGCGGTGATCTGCGGCGTTACGCGCAGCGTCAGGGCCGCATCGCGGAACTGCACGGTGACGGTGTTGTTCGCGACGACCTGTATCGGAATCTGGACGCCCTGCGTGACTTCTGCGGGAATGTTGTTCTGGGTCGTCACGCGAGGCGTCGACAGCAGGCGCCCGTTCCCGCTGCGCTCCAACGCCGTGAGCGCGACGTCCAGATTGAAGGCGCCGTTGATCGATCCGAGTGCCAGACCTACGGCGTTCGCCGCGCCGGGCACTCCCAGGTTCACCGCCGTCGGTTGCTGCGAGCCGCCGGCCACGGGTCCTTGCGTTCCCCCGACGCGGCCGCCCAGGCTGCCGTTGTTGGGGAACGCCAGCGGCGTCGTGTTCCCGAGCGTGGGATCGACGCGACCGTTGAAGCCCCACTGCACGCCCAGCGCACGCGCGTAGTCCTTGTTGGTCTGCACGATGCGCGCCTCGATCTCCACCTGCGGCTGCGGCGTGTCGAGTGTGTTGATCAGCTGAGTCGAACTCTGCAGCCGATCGGACAGGTCCGTGATGATCAGCGTATTCGTCCGCGGATCGACATACGCAGTGCCGCGCTGCGACAAGACCCCCGCCGACTTGAGCATGGCGACGATGTCTTCACCCTTGGCGTAACTGAGCTGTCGCGTGAGCGTCGCGATCTGGCCGGCTTCGGCCTGCGCTTTCGCGAGGTCCGTAATCTTTTTCTGCTCGGCCTCGAGCGCGTCGAGCGGCGCCACACGCACGATGGTGCCGTCCACGACGTAGCCCAGCGAATTCGCGCGAAGAATCTGATCGAGCGCCTGATCCCATGGCACGTCCTTCAGCGCCACGTCGACCGTGCCGTTCACCTTCGGATCGATCACGATGTTCAGTCCGCTGATCTCGGCGAACGTGCGCAGAACGGCCCGCAGATCCGCGCCCTGAAAATCGAGGCTCACCGGATGGCCCGAGTACCTGCGCTCGTTGGGCTGACCGGTGCCGAACGTCGCCGGCGAGGGCGGCTGCGCAGGGGGTGTTGCGGGAGGCTGTGTCGCAGGTGCCGGTCGAGGCGGTGCCGCGGCCGCATCCTGCGCGGCGCGGGGGGTGTTGAGACCCAGCGCCTCGATCGGATCGACGGCACTGACGGGCCGCTCCTGCACCGGCATGGCAGATGGTCCGACCGGAGCGCTTTGCGCCGGAGTGACATCAGCGAGGATCCCGTCGTTTGACGCAGCCGAAACGTGGGCCTCCGGTGCGGCTGTCAGCGCCTGCGGCGTCGCACTTGCGAGCAGCCCCGACGCTGCGGCATTCGGCGACTTGTCGAAATCGACGATGACGAAGCTGCGAACGCTCCGAACGCGATGCGCAACGGGTGAGGTCAACGAGATCCGGATGCGAGAGGTCGGTGCCCCAGCCGACTCCGCCGGCTCGACGGACACCGCCGCAATCGGTCCACGTGCTTTCGCGGCCGCCGTGACCGCGTTGTCGGCCACTGCGTTCCGCAGGTCAACCAGCACGGTCATCGGATCGGGCCGCGTGGCTACGTACGACACCGGTTCGCTGGCTTCGATGACGAGCGACGTGCCTTTGAGCGTGCCGCGCGAGCTGATGGCGGTGATGCGCGGCTGCGACACGGCCGCCGTCGCTTCGGTCGTCGTCGTCGTCGCGTTCAACAAAGTGCCGGCTGCGCAGATCGTCAGCAACTGGAGAAGGGCCTTGGTTCCGCTCATTCCTTCGAATCCTCGGGCGAGTGCAGCGTTTTCCGAACCTCGCGTTGCTTCACGACCGACAGCGGATCGTGGACGTCCTGAACCATCACGAGTCCGTCCGACGTGATGGCCTTTATGGTGGCGTCCAGCAGCTTGTCGCCCTTGTGAACGATGTAGGTTCTGTGGTCTGGACCTGCGATCATGGCGATCAGCGTCCCACGGCTCTGCATGACACCGCGTACGGCGATGTCGTTCGCGCTCAGGCCCGCCGGGCCGTCGGGCCGTCGGGTCGAGGCCTTCAGTTGGGGTCCTGTTCCGAGCAGCGTCACGAACGGATCGCGGCGCCCTTCGGCCTGATACGTGTAGCTTTCCGGCAGTGGCGCTTCGGCGCGCGCCTGTTTCGCCGGTGCGCCAGCAGGTGGTTGTGCGGGCGGCTGCTGCGCCTGCAGCGCCGCCGTCAGGGTCGTCACGGTTGCGAGCATGAGCAGAGGAAGACGCACGTCAGTTGCCCTTCGCCGCCGCCGGTTTCGCAGCGCCGGCCTTGGCCGCGGGCTTGTCGAGCAGCAGCACGAACGTCGTCGCCGTGCATGTTGCCGTAACAGTGGCGTTCGGCTCGGGTTTCTCTTTGCCCTTCACGTCGAGCCCCGTCACGTTCACGATTCGTGTGAACTTGCCCACGCGGTCGAAGAACATCGCGAGGTTGTGATACGTGCCGTCGAGCTCGAGGGAGATCGGCCACTCGACGTGCAGCTGCTTGGTCACCGTCGGGCTGGGCTTGAAGCTCTTGATGGTCAGGCTCGATCGCGCAGCTTCGACCTGGAGACGGCGCAAAAGATCCGAGGCATCTTTCTCCTCGGGCAGAACCGCTTTCAGCGTCTCGAGCCGTCCCTCGAGCTCCGCCACTTGCGCGCGGAACTCGGGCAGTTTCCTCGCGGTGGCCTGGCCTTTGGCGACGTCGGCGCGCAAAGCCACGAGCTGCGACTGGCGCGAGGTCAGGTCCTCGCGCATCGGCACATCGACGTAGAAGTAGAACGCGACGCACCCGCCAATCGCAAGCGCGACGAAGGCTCCGAGCTGCCAGTACCACGGAAGTTTGGTGAGACTGATGTCCACAGTGCTACCCGGCCGTCTCGAGGCGACGCCCGCCCGCCGTTATCATGTTAGTCACCCGAACGGCCGCTACCCACCGTCGAACCCGCAGCGCTGGAGCCACCGGTCTTGCCGGACACTGCCGCGCCCGGCGCTGATTGCAGCGCGGCCTTGACGCTGAACTTGATCAATTCGCCCGGCGGCGGCGACATCGTTTCGGTGAGGGTGGACACAATCTCGATCGATCGTTTGAAGTAGCCCGTGCCCTCGAGGTTGGCGACGAAGTCGGACAGACCCGTCAGCGTCGTGCACTTCCCGTCGATGACCACGTCGGTGCCGATCTGTTTGAGCTCGGTCAGCCATAGCATCGGCGGGAGCGCACGGCTGATCTGGTCGAGCATGTGAACCGGACCAGTCTGTCCTTTGCGAAGCTCCTCGATAAGGGCAACGCGCTGCTGGAGCTGCGCTTTGCGCTGCTCGAACTGCTGCACCTGGAGAATGACGGAGTGCAGGCGGGACGATTCCTGCTGCGCAGCAGCAATCTGCTGGTCCAGGTTCCTGGATTCTTTGTGGAGCGACCAGTACCGCCAGCCCACAAGGGCGCCGGCAAGGACGAGAACAGCGCAGCATCCGACGGTCATCCTCTGGCCGACGGTGCCAAACAGAGCAAACGGCGACGCGCGCTTCTTTCCCCGGGCACGGTCTGACGCGAGCAGGTTGATCCGAATCATCGGTCGCCGGTCTTTCTGAGCGCCAGTCCAACGGCCACTGCCGCGGTCGGGACGACGTCCTCGAGATCCGTGACGCCCAGCCTGTGGGCGTCGAATGCAATCGTCTTGAACGGATCGAACGGTTCAACCGGCGCCCCGAAACGCTCCTGCAAAGCGGCCGCAAATCCGTCTACGCGCGACGCTCCCCCGCTCAGCATGATGCGATCGATGCGATCGGACGCCGCGGTGGCCTTGAAAAAGTCGAACGTCTTGTGGATCTCGAGGAGGACGTTCTCGGTCATCGCATGCAGCACGGGACGCGTGTCTTCGACCGATGTCCCGTTGGTCGCGACGCCTCTCTTGAGCTGCTCGGCCATCTCGAATGGAAGGCCGAGCTCCTTCTGCACCGCCTCCGTGTAGGCATTGCCGCCCGTTGAGATGTCTCGCGTGAACAGCGACTGATCGCCGCTGACGATGTTGATGTTGATCGCACTCGCGCCAGCGTTGAGCAGCACGACGACCTGTGAATCGAAGCCGTAGTTCGCCTCATAGGCGTTCTGAAGCGCGAACACGTCGACATCGACGACAACGGGAACCCGGCCCGCTTGCGAGATGACGCCGGTGTAGTCGGCGATCTTGTCCTTCTTCGCGGCCACGAGCAGCACGTCCATCGTTGCTTTGCCGGCGCCGGCGTCGAGGATCTGATAGTCGAGATTGACGTCCTGGATGTCGAAGGGGATGTACTGTTCCGCCTCCCAGAAGATCGAATCCGCGAGCTCGGCCTCCGTCATCACGGGCAGGCTGATCTTCTTGACGATGACGGCGTTGCCCGAGAGCGATGCGGCGACTTCCTTTGCCTTGAACGCCTTGTTGGCGAAAACACGACGGATGGCGTCGGCAACGGCGCCGCCGTCCATGATGGCGCCATCGACGATGGCGTCGGGGGGCACCGGTTCGATGGCGCACGCCGTGACGCGGTACCCCCTACCATCGGCTTTGAGTTCGATGGCCTTGACTGAACTGGATCCGATGTCGAGCCCAGCGACAGATTTGGATTTGCCCAGACCAAACACAGTAATTCGCTTCACGCGCGTCACAGCCGTTCCGCAAAGCCGGTACCAAAATCTCAACCGCGGTCGGCGGCCTACGAATTCCGTGTTTTTCAGCGAATTTCGAGGGGCGAGGTGTCCCGTCGCTTACGTTTTCGTCAGCCGATTACAAAGTCGCGTGCCGTCTCTACCCTTGGCGCCAATTTATCGGCGGATGGTGGCGCAGTGATCGGTTGCTAGCTTGACAGTCCCCCGAAAGCCTCGTATCATTTGGGTTTGCCGTGTCCGCCGGGTGTCGGGCCGAAGCGGTCCGGGCCATGCTGGTATTAGGTGTATCCGCCCGGACACAGCGCGATGTCCGCGCGAGCGCGGACCAACCCGGGGCTCCCTTTACAACGGTTCTTCGAACGACGGGATTGTTTTCAGGATGTCTACGTTCATGGCCAGCGCCGACAAGGCCGCAAGCGATCGCCGCTGGTACATCATCGATGCCGACGGACGCGTGCTGGGTCGTATTGCGAGCGCCGCTGCGCGTCTTCTCCAAGGCAAGCACAAGCCAGCCTACACACCCTTCATCGACGTCGGCGACCACGTCGTCGTCGTGAACGCCGCTAAGGTCAGGCTCACGGGCCGCAAAGAAGATCAGAAGATCTACCGGCAGCACAGCGGGTACGAAGGTGGGCTTCGCGAAGAGCGTGCGCGGCTGGTGCGCCAACGGAAGCCTGCAAAGCTCGTGGAAGATGCGGTGCATGGCATGCTGCCCAAAACGAAGCTGGGGCAGGCGATGTATCGAAAACTGAAGGTCTACGCCGGTCCGGATCATCCGCACGCGGCGCAAAAACCATCCAAGCTGGAGGTTGCGTAACGTGGCAGGAGTCCAGTACTACGGGACCGGACGTCGCAAGACATCGACCGCACGCGTCTTTCTCCGCCCCGGATCGGGGGCAATCAGCATCAACCACAAAACGTTCGAGACGGTCTTCCCCACCGAAGCGCTGCGCATGCAGATTCGCACACCGCTGACGGTGACCGAGACCTCCGACAAGTTCGACGTGCTGGCCACGGTGGCCGGCGGCGGCGTATCGGGCCAGGCGGGCGCGGTGCGGCTCGGCATCGCACGGGCTCTCGTCGGGTACAACGCCGAGTTGCGGAAGTCACTCAAGACGGCCGGCATGCTCACGCGCGATGCCCGTGCCAAGGAACGGAAGAAATACGGAATGGCAGGAGCGCGCAAGCGCTTCCAGTTCAGCAAACGGTAAGAAGAGGACGGAGGACATTTGGCCGCGACCGCGATGAAGGATCTCCTGGAGGCTGGCGTCCATTTCGGCCACCAGACGAAGCGCTGGAACCCGAAGATGAAGGAGTACATCTTCGGCGAACGCAATGGCATCTACATCATCGACCTCGGGAAGACGGTGGAGTTGTTTCACGAGGCCGAAGAGTTCGTCGCGAACCTCGCTGCCGAGGGCCGCACGGTTCTGTTCGTCGGCACCAAGCGGCAGGCGCAGGACGTGATCGCCGAAGAGGCCCAGCGCTGCGGCATGTTCTTCGTCAACGAGCGGTGGCTGGGCGGCCTGCTCACCAATTTCGCCACCATCCAACGCAGTCTCGGCCGCCTGCGCGACCTCGAAGCGATGGCGACTGATGGGCGGTTCGACACGCTGTCGAAGAAGGAAATCGCGCGCAACGAGAAAGAGCGCCGCAAGCTTGCCAAGAACCTCGATGGCATCCGTGGCATGTCGCGCCTCCCCGACGCCGTCTTCGTCGTGGATACGAAGAAGGAAAAGATCGCCGTCGATGAAGCGCGCAAGTTGAAGATTCCGGTGATCGGCATCGTCGACACCAACTGCGATCCGGACGAAGTGGATTTCGTCATCCCCGGCAACGACGACGCGCTGCGCTCGATCAGGCTGTTCGCTTCGCGCATGGCCGACGCGGTGGTCGACGGCCGCGACCGGAAGCAGTCGATCGAGGCCGAATCGGCTCGCGAGGCTGCCGAAGAAGCTGCCGCGGCCGAAACCGATCCGCGCCGGGCCGCCCGGCCGCAGCGCCGACCACGGGAAGCCGCGCCGGCGAACGCATAAAATCATTTGGTGAATTGGTGAATGGCTGAATTGGTGAGTTCACCAGTTCGTCATTCACCAACACGCTGACTCGCCAATTCACCAACGTCCGTATGTCTATCACCATCTCTGCAGCCGACGTGAAGAAACTGCGCGACCGCACGGGCGCCGGCATGATGGAGTGCAAGGCGGCGCTCACTGAGGCGAACGGCGACTTCGAGGAAGCCAACACGATTCTTCGGAAACGGGGCCTCGCCACGGCGGCCAAGAAGGCAGGACGCGCGATGAGCGAGGGACTGATCGGGCACAGATTGTCGGCGGATCGATCCGCCGGCACGCTGGTCGAGGTGAACTGCGAGTCGGATTTCGTGGCGCGCACCCCGGATTTCCAGGAACTGCTCGAGCAGGTGCTGACGGAGATCGACAAGGCCGGCGATGGCGCCACCGACGAGTGGCTGAAGGACGCGAACGGCCCAGTCCAGAAACTCGTGGCAGCAAAGATCGCCAAGCTCGGCGAGAACATGGCGGTGCCGCGTTTCGTGCGCTTTGCGGGACACGGCCATGTGGGCCAGTACATCCACCTCGGCGGAAAGATCGGCGTCCAGGTGGAGTTCGCGGGTGCGACACCAGCCATCGCCGGTCGGGACGAATTCACCACGCTCGTCAAGGAAACTGCGATGCAGATTGCAGCGGCGAGCCCTACCTACCTCTCGCGCGACGAAATCCCGGGCCGCGTCCTCGACGCCGAGAAGGCGATCTACCGTGCGCAGATGGAGCAGGCGGGAAAACCGGCCACGGTGATCGATAAGATTGTCGAGGGCAAGCTTGGAAGCTTCTACGCGCAGGTCGTACTGCCGGAGCAGCCGTCGATTCGCGACCCGAAGACGACGGTGAAAGACATCATCGCCGTCGCGAACAAAGCGCTCGGCGCATCGGTTGCGGTGACGCGCTTCGTCCGCTTGAAGGTTGGCGAAACGGGGCAGTAAGATCGGTGCCGGGTACTACGGTGCCGGGTGCTATGGTGCTGGGTGCTACGTGCCGAGTGCTATGGTGCCGGGTGCTACGGTACCGGGTGCCAAGGTGCTGATGTGCCAAGGTGCTGATGTGCCAAGGTGCTGACGTGTGAATGCACCTGGCACGTTGGCGCTTGCTACGTGCCACTGCAGGAAAGGCGCCGATCTATAATCGCCCCTCGTGACCTCCCCGTCCAGTCCTGCATACAGCCGCGTTCTTCTCAAACTCTCCGGCGAAGCGCTCATGGGCGACCAGAGCTATGGGATCGACCCGGCGGTGGCGACACAGATCGCCCGCGACGTGGCCGAAATCCAGGGCATGGGCGTCGAGGTCGCAATTGTCATCGGCGGCGGCAATATCTTTCGAGGCGTCGCGGCAAGCGCCCGCGGGATGGATCGTGCAACGGCCGACTACATGGGCATGCTGGCGACGGTCATCAACGCCCTGGCGCTGCAGGACGCGCTCGAGCAGCAGGGCGTCCTGACACGCGTCGTCACCGCCATCGAGATGCGCGCCGTGGCCGAACCGTTCATTCGCCGGCGGGCGATCCGCCACCTCGAAAAGGGCCGTGTCGTCGTCTTCGGCGGCGGCACTGGCAACCCGTATTTCAGCACCGACACCGCCGCGGCGCTGCGCGCCATGGAAATCAAGGCCGACGTCATCCTCAAAGCGACCAAGGTTGACGGGATTTACGACGCCGACCCGATGGTGAAGCCGGGCGCCACGCGATTCGAGCGCATCTCGTACCTGCAGGTCCTCGAGCAGGGGCTCAAAGTGATGGACGCAACGGCCATCTCGCTCTGCATGGACAACCGGCTGCCCATCGTCGTGTTCAACCTGCGGACGCCAGGCAACATCAGACGAGCGATTTCTGGAGAATCCATTGGTTCCCTGGTGACTGCATAGAGGATCTGAGGATGTGAGGATCTAGGGATGTGAGGATCTAGGGATGTGAGGATCTAGGGATGTGAGGATCTAGGGATGTGAGGGACTCAGCGAGGCCCCGATGGACGTCAATGATTTGAAGAGTCTGAACGCCGAAGTCACCAAGCGCATGACGACGGCGATCGATCATCTCAAGCACGAACTGGCCGGCGTGCGGACGGGGCGCGCCTCGGTAGGCATTCTCGATCCCGTGCATGTGGAAGCTTACGGATCGCGGATGGCGCTCAATCAACTCGCGAGTCTCTCGGTGCCCGAGCCCACCATGATCGTCGCGCAGCCGTTCGACCCGTCACAGCTCGCCGCCATCGAGAAGGCGATCCGCGCCTCCGACCTCGGGTTGAATCCATCGAACGACGGCAAGGTCGTTCGTATCCCGATTCCGCCGCTCACTGAAGAGCGCCGCAAGGAATTGTCGCGGCACGTCCACAAGCTCAGCGAAGAGGGACGCAACGGCATCCGCATCGTCCGCCGCGACGCCAACGATCGCCTCAAGAAGCTGCTCAAGGATCACAAGATTTCCGAGGACGACGAGCGCAAGGGGCTCGACGAGATCCAGAAGATCACGGACAGCCACGTCAGGCAAATTGACGAACTGCAGAAGAAAAAGGATCAGGAGCTGCTCGGGAAGTGAACATTGCTGATTGCAGATTGCTAACCGATGATGTATTAAGGATTCAATCGTCACGAAATTCAGCGATTTGAAAATTTGCAATCATCGATGACCTTTTTCTCCCACCTGGAATGCTCCGTCCCTTGCGGAGCGCCCAGTCTCGACCCGCGCGGCCGTCACTTTCTCTGCTCGTGCGGCGCTCCGCTGCTGGTGCGTTACAACCTCGACGCGGCTCGGGAATGGTCGCGCGACTCGTTGAAGGGACGCGACCCCCATATGTGGCGCTATCGCGAGATGATGCCGCTCTTCGAGGGCGAGGCGCCCGTCACGCTCGGTGAAGGGTTCACGCCGCTCGTCCACGCGCGCGCGCTGGGCAAACTGGTCGGACTCGAACGCCTGTACATCAAGGACGAGTCGCTCAATCCGACCAACTCGTTCAAGGCGCGCGGTCAGTCGGCAGCGATTACGCGGGCCAGGTATCTAGGCGCCGCGACGATCGCGCTGCCCACCGCCGGCAACGCCGGCAACGCCGCCGCGGCTTACGCGGCGGCGGCCGGACTGAAATGCGAGGTCTTCATCCCGAAGGATGCGAAGCGGCCGTTCGTCGACGAATGTCGCCTGTACGGCGCGAACGTCACGCTCGTTGACGGTCTCATCACCGACGCGGGCCGTCTCGCGGCCGAGACCGGCGGACCGCTCGGATGGTACGACGTGTCGACGTTGAAGGAGCCGTACCGCATCGAAGGCAAGAAGACGATGGCCTATGAGCTGGCGGAGCAGCTCGATTGGCGATGGCCGGATTGGATCGTGTATCCGACCGGCGGCGGCACCGGTATGGTCGGCATGTGGAAAGCGTTTGACGAGCTCGAGCGAATCGGCTGGGTCGCGCCGCAGCGCCGGCCGCGGATGGTGTCGGTGCAGGCCGAACACTGCGCGCCCATCGTGCGCGCGTTTCACGCAGGCGCGGAGCGCGCCGAGCCCTGGGAAGGCGCTTCGACGATTGCGGACGGCCTGCGCGTGCCGCGAGCGATTGGCGACTTTCTGATCCTGCGTGCCGTACGAGAGAGCGGAGGCACCGCGGTCGCCGTCCCCGATCGGTCGATGATCGACGGCATGCTCGCGATCGGAAAACACGAAGGCGTCAGCGCGGCGCCGGAAGGAGGCGCGGCCTTCATCGCGATTCAACAGCTCGTCGCCGCCGGCACGATCCGGTCACGCGAGAGCGTTGTGCTGTTCAATACGGGCGGGGCGCTCAAATACCTGGATGCATTGCAAATGGCACGTTGCTGATTGCCGATTGAATTGAATCTGCACTCGGCTTTGGGCAATCAGCAATGATCGCAACCCAGATTCAGTCTCCGAACGCCACTCCCAGGTTCCTCGCCGTCACCAGCAGATCGAAGTCCATCGGCACCCTCTTCGTCTTCCCCACCACCTCGTCGAGTCTCCGGGCGATGATGTCGGGCGGCGCCAGGGCGACCATGGTGCCGAATTCGCCCTTTCGCACCAACTCGACGGCCTTGCCGCCGAAGCGCGTGGCCAGGACGCGATCGAAGCTTGTTGGTGCCCCGCCGCGCTGCAGGTGTCCGAGCACGACCGACCGTGTTTCCTTCCCCGTCTCCTTCGCGAGCGCCTCGCACATGCGCGCGCCGATGCCGCCGAGCCGCTCGGAGTACCCTTCGCGCGCCGGCTCGATGAGCGACACCGATCCGCCGGCGGGGTGCGCACCCTCCGCGACGACAACGATGCTGAACTTGGCCCCAAGCGCATCGCGCTCACGCAGCCGCGCAGCGACCCTCGAGATTTCGAACGGAATCTCGGGGATGAGGATCGCGTCCGCGCCGCCTGCCACACCGGAGTACAACGCAATCCATCCCGCGTAGCGACCCATCACCTCCACCACGAGGATGCGGTGGTGAGCTTCCGCTGTCGTGTGGAGCCGATCGATCGCGTCGGTCGCAAAGGCTACGGCCGTGTCGAATCCGAAACAGTTCGTCGTGCCGGCGATATCGTTGTCGATCGTCTTGGGAACACCGACCACCGGAATGCCGAGCTCGCAGAACCGATGTGCGATGCCGAGCGTACCGTCGCCACCGATCACGATGAGGGCGCCCAGACCCATCGTGTGAAACATCTCCACGACACGGTCCGAATAATCGATGGTGCCGACCGAGGTGTTGACGGGATACGCGAACGGATTCCCGCGGTTCGTCGTGCCGAGGATCGTGCCGCCGAGCCGCAGGATCCCGGTCACGTCGCGCGGCTTCAGCACGCGCGAGCGGTCCGGCTCGATGAGCCCGTCGAAGCTGTCCTCGAGGCCGACGCATTCGATGCCGGAGTTCGAGGCCGTCTTGACGACAGCGCGGATGACGGCGTTGAGTCCGGGAGCGTCGCCGCCGCCTGTGAGCACCCCGAGGCGCGCGAGTGTGGGCATGTGGAACCGAGTCTAGCAGCCGCCGCGCGTTGCGGCTTGCGAAAAGCGCGTGGTACAATTTACCGATTAGGGATTGGGGGTTCCCTAATCCCTGCTCTTGTTGGGCGGCTAGCTCAGTTGGGAGAGCGCCGCGTTCGCAACGCGGAGGTCGGGAGTTCGAGCCTCCTGCCGTCCACCAATTTCCTTCAGTGCCCTCGCCGCTTGCCCGCCAGGCGTTCCCGTTTGAACTGCTCGATACGATGGGAAGTGGCTCATGCAGGATGAGCGAGCCGAACGACCGATTCACCACCTTGATGATTTCCCGATCGCGGCCCAAGCACCGCTTGTGCATCTCGGCGTGGTCGGTCAGGTACGTCTCGGCGAACTTCCTGAACGTAATGTC
The DNA here is from genome assembly GCA_046728115.1 of Acidobacteriota bacterium. Lineage (GTDB taxonomy): Bacteria > Acidobacteriota > Vicinamibacteria > Vicinamibacterales > CAVVIG01 > CAVSWN01. Next base: position 15,630 of record JBKPDW010000356.1, read on the forward strand.
GGGTTGCCGACGGATCCCGTGGCGCCCCTCGAGGATACGCCCCTGCTCGCGCGCCTCGATGTCCTTTGCCTTCTTGTCGGCCGTCTTCGTGGTGTTCCGGTACCTGCGGCCATTGACTCGGAGGTCGTAGTGCCCAGTGATGCTCGCACCGTGGCGACGTCGCGCAGAAGAACGGGTTCAAGCTGCCGTCTTGAAGCGTTGGCGGTTCCGTTCGGCTGCAGCGTTTACGTAGGCTCATTGTCGTCCTCGGTTGTCTCGCCGTTGCTCGGCGTCGACTAGAAGATCGGAACGTAGTCAGGCATCGTAATTATCTAGTTCACAAACCCACCCGGCGGAGCCGATAGCTGCGCCTGACCCGTGCGCTACCGACAATTTGCACCCCGTTACTTCTCGGAAACCTTTTCGACTAGAACGTCGACGCCCTGCGCGGTCAGGACGACCGTGGCATGGCTCATGATCTCAGCACCGGGCGTTCCTGTCTGTGGATGCTGTGCGGCCAAGTCCTGAGCCGTCAGCGCGCGCAGCTCGAAAGTTCCATGAAACTCGAACCGCCCATCGCCAAGATGTGTCGGATGTCGCTGCTCATCGACCGCGCTCAACTCGGTTCCCTTTGGAAATGTGAACGTACCGAGTAACCCACCGTTTCGCGTGATCGTCACACTGTGGGCAGAACTTCCGGCAATGAACAGAGTCCCATACGCCGCCTTGTCGACCTGAGCTAGACCGCGATCACCACTAAACACGACCAACGCCGCCACGAACACGCCGAGAAGCATCGTTCTCATCGATCAACTCCTTTCCTGCTATCGGCCAATCTTCGGCCATTCCGTCTTTGTGTTTTGGACGTTCGCCGGCCCTTACGGGCCTTCGACTTTTCCCAAATCAGGCGGCGGTGGGGGCGTGTTCAACAGCGCCTTCACCGTCGACGGACTTCTGATCGTCAGCGACTCCGCCCTCGTCGGTTGATTTTCTGGCATAGATGGCGGCGATCATCTGGACTTTTGGCGGAGCAACCTCATGAACTCCGAATAGCTACTCGCCATCGCCGAAGGCCCGCCAGCTGCTGACGTCCCAATCAAATATTCGGACGCGATTGCTTGGCTTCCTCCCAAGTCAGGCCAGCATCTAGGCCTGTCCGCATCATGCTTGCGCGCCATATGATTTGGGCAGAACGATGTCTGCCACAGCCGCACGCTGCTGCTCGCGGGCCGCCGGCACGGCATCGGTCGCAACCAGGACAATCGGTGTCGCTGGTGTCGTCACGTCTCGGCGCAGCAACTGGCACAAGGCAAATCCGTCGATGCCAGGCAAACGTGTTTCCATCACGATGACGTCGGGATCGCGTGTGATGGCTTTCGCGAGCGCCATTCGGCCGTCGGCGGTCTCGTCAACGTCGAGACCTGACGCCCTGAAGTACTCGCCGTACATCCGTCGCGACTCATCTTCGTGGTCTTCGAGAAGCATGAGAGCACGGTTCGGAGACTCGCCGTCGTTTGGGCAGGCGCTGGACAAGATGCTGGGCCCCACGGAAAGTAGCGCGCCGCGACCGGCAGAAGCGGCAGTCTGCTTGATGAACGAGCTCGACGCCCCGCCGAGCGTGATCAAACCGAGGTCAGGAAACGTTGCGCAGCTTCCGGGTCCGTTGGCGGTACTGAAATGTGCCGCATCCCGTCGGACACTCGTAGTAATCCCATTGTTCCCGCTGCCTCACGCTGACGCCGCCGCGGTGGCTGCGCTGATACCGCAACGGCTGACGGCACGACGGGCATATCATCGACGGCGGCACGAGCTCGGGTGCTGCAGCCGCAAGCTGATCGAATGCCCGTTCACGCGATCGCCGCTTCGTGGCCACACCGGCGCGCAACGTTCGACTGGGCGGCAGCCGGTTGCTCAGCTTCGAAGCTCGATCCGGCCGAGGAGTCAACTCCCGCGATCGACTTATCAGCTGTTGCATTTCTGCAAGCAGCACGCTTGGAAGACATGGTTTGAGGAGCACGAGGTCTGCTACCGCCGCACGCTCCCGGTCACGCGCACTCGGAAATGCGTCTCCGGTGACCACGACAATCGGTGTGTCGGTGAGCGTCGCGTCCCGTCGGATCAACTGACACAACTCGTAGCCGCTGATTCCCGTCAACCGCGTATCGGTGACGATGATGGCGGGACGGCGCGCGATGGCCTTCGCCAGCGCCAGACGGCCGTCGGACACCTCTTCGACCTCGAGACCCGATGCGCGGAGGTACTCTCCGTACATGAGTCGCGATTCCTCGTCTTGCGCTGCGAGCAGCACGAAGACACGAGTCGCGTTCCCGCGATCGGATTGCCTGGCGTAGGACGCCACGTTGTTGGCCCCTGGAAGGGATTGACGCGCCGCCGACTGCGCGAATTATCAGTCTGCCCCCGTCGCAAAAGCAGGTCAACTAAAAATTCCATGCAGGACTGGCGGTTCCAAAAAGCCCCTGCGGTGCCCGCCTTGCAGGGTTGTACCGGTGCAGTCGGACGGGACGCTGAGCCTGAGATCCCCGACAAGAAGAGGCTGCTTCAATCGGCGCGCGCCATCGCATGACTCGATCGCTGCTCGGCCGCTGTCAGACGACGCAACCGCTACGCTGGCGCGTCGATCCATCGCCTTGACGTGATCAGTCGTACTGATGAGCGAAGCGGCGGGATCCGCAATTGTGATCGATCGCCTCTCGGTGCATACTCACGGACGTGACCAAACTTGTCAGTCAACTCACGGTCCTCGACGTCAATGTCGAAGATCTGCAATCCGGAATGGAGGCCGCTTCGCGCGTCGCAGTAGCTCTGCAACACGAAGCAGTTCGATTGGATCGATCGCTGGGGCGTCAGCTTCACGTGGCTCATGTGCTTGGCGGCGTCGTTCATCAATCGAGGGCGCTGCGAGCGTGCCTCCGCGAACAACGCAGCGCGCTCAGAGAATTGCGCGAGACCGTCGCACGATTGCGCGGCATTCTCAAGACGGAACTTTCGCAGATGTCCCGGTTGTCCGTTGGACGTTCGGCCCCGGTCTCGGAAGCACGATCAGCCTCGAGGTGATGCGGTCACGAGCGTAGACGAATATTCGCGGGAGCGCGCGGGTCTGTGTGCCGACTGCACTCACGTGCAAGTCGTCGAATCGTCCAGGGGAGCGACGTTCTACCGCTGCCGGCTGTCGGAAGTCGATCCGCGGTTCTCGCGTTATCCGACACTGCCCGTGCGGCGTTGCGACGGGTTCGAACGCGCTCACTCCAGCGGTTGACACCTTCCGCAGCCCGCAATCACAATACGGTTCGTGGCCGCACCGCGCATCTCCAAGGAAGATCTCAAGCAGCGTCTTGAAAGCCCGGCGCCGCCGGTTCTGGTCGACGCACGTCTGAAATATCCGTACGAACACAGCACGGTGCGCCTTCCCGGCGCGGTGCGATACATCGCCGGAGGTCCGCTGCCGCAACTGCCGCGCGACCGCGAGATCGTCGTCTACGACTCCGATCCGAACGAGCTTGCAAGTTCCCGCGTCGCAGCCGAGCTCCTGCGACAGGGCTATCGGGCCGTGGCACTCAAAGGCGGCATCGTGGACTGGCTCGCCGCCAACCTGCCTACCGAGACGAAGGACGCCCCGAAACAGGCGCCGCCCGAACCGGGCGCGCTGAAGTAGCCTGGCGACCCATCCGGTCCGCGGTTCGTCCACAAACGGTCCGGCCTGCGTGTTATGGTTGGAGGGTGAGCCATATGCGGCGCGCCGCCGGGTGCGCTCTGGCGGCGTCTGTCGTTTCGATCTCGATTCTCACCTCGCACGCTCAGACCACGGCATCCGACCTTGCCGCCGCGCTGCAGCGCAAGTACGACAGCGTCAAGGACTTTTCATCCGATTTCGTCCACGCCTACGAAGGAGGCGTGCTGCGGAAGCAGATCACGGAACGTGGTCAACTGCTCATCAAGAAACCGGGGAAGATGCGCTGGGAGTACACGGCGCCCGAACGAAAGCTCTTCGTTTCTGACGGCGTGCAGCTGTACGCCTACGTGCCCCAGGACAAGCAAGTCGTCATTTCCGCCATTCCCACGGCCGACGAAGCGACGACACCGACCCTGTTCCTGGCGGGAAAAGGCAACCTGACGCGCGATTTCACCCCGTCCATCGTCCCCCCGCCGTCAGGCGTGCCCGCCGGCAGCGTCGCGCTGAAGCTGGTACCGAAAACCCGTCAACGGGACTACGATTGGCTAACCCTTATCGTCGATCCGGGGAGCCTGGCCATCCGGGGACTGGTGACCGTCGACGCGCAAGGGGGAACGTCGCGGTTTTCGTTCACAAACCTGAAGGAAAACGTCGGAGTGGCCGATAAAGACTTCGCGTTCACCGTGCCCCGTGGTGTCGATATTGTGAGGGCGTCATCACGTGAGTAAATTCCCCCATTCGCTGCACGCCGTCGTCATCGGAGCCTTGTGCCTGTTCGCGGCCGGCTGCGCGACCTCCAGTGCCTATCGCCGCGGCCGCGAGGCGGAACAACGCGATCAGTACGACATCGCTGTCGTGGAGTACACCAAGGCGCTGCGACTGCACCCCGACGACAACAATGTCCGTCTTGCGCTCGAGCGGGCGAAGCTCCGTGCGTCGCAGGACCACTTCGCGCGCGGTCGCCGGCTGGCTGCAACCGGCAAACTGGATGAAGCCCTGGTCGAGTACGAGATGGCGGCGGAAATGAACCCGACGAACGCCGATATCGATCAGGAACTGCGCGCGACCCGTAACCGGCTCCGCTCCAAGGTCGCGGTGGCGCGCGAGGGCAAGACGGAACTGCAGACGCTCATCGACCGCGCGCGCGACCTGCAGCCTCCGGGCCTCGATCTGCCGCAAGGTGTCAAGATGCCGGCGACGCTCACGTTCCGCGACGCGACCAGCCGCGACGTCTACACCGCCATCGCGCGCCTCGCGAACATCAGCATCATCTTCGACAGCGCGTTCCGCGACACGCCGGTTACAGTGGACCTTCGCGACTCCACGCTGGAAGATGCGCTGAACGCGGTCTCGGGCGCGACCCGTACGTTTTTCCGCACGCAGGCGGCGCGAACCGTCCTCGTCATTCCCGATACTCCCGCCAAGCGCCGCGAATACGAGGAAGAAGTTGTCCGAACCTTCTATTTGAGCAACGCTGACCTCAAGGAAACGAGCGACCTGCTGCGGATGGTGCTGGACGCTCGCCGGATTTCGCCGACGACCGCCACCAACGCGCTCACGATCAAGGACACGCCGGATCGCATCGCCGCGGCGTCGCGCGTGATCAACGCGATCGACAAGGCGCGCCCCGAGGTCATCATCGACGTCGAACTGCTGGAAGTCGATCGCACGAAACTGAACGAGTACGGGCTGCAGATCGCCTCGCCGGGTTCCGCGGGCATCAATGGCTCGGTCTCCATCGCGACCGACAGCACCGGGTCGATCAACCTCAAGACGCTCAGTAACCTGACCCAGGCGGACGTGCTGTTCACGAACCTCCCGACGCTCTACTATCGTCTGCTCAAGACCGACACGCATACGCGCGTGCTGGCCAACCCGCAGCTCCGGACCGCCGACGGTTTGCAGGCCCAGGCGCGGTTCGGCGAACAGGTGCCGGTTCCGGTGACGACATTCGCGCCAATCGCCACTGGCGGCCAGCCTCAACAGCCGATTACGTCGTACAACTATCAAAACATCGGCGTGAACATCGACATCACACCGCGCACGCATCACGACGACGATGTGACGCTGGGGTTGACCGTTGCCGTGACGGCCATCTCCGGCACCGGCTTTGGCGGGCTGCCTACGTTCGGCAACAGGGAGATCAAGACGACGATCCGGCTGAAGGACGGCGAAACGAATATGCTGGCGGGTTTGATCCGGGACACCGAACGCGATTCCCTGGAGGGAATTCCGGGATTGAGCGACATCCCGGTGGTCGGGCGCCTGTTCTCGCACACGACGAAGACGACGGATCAGACCGATATCATCCTGACACTGACGCCGCACATCATCCGCGTGCTCGATCTCACGGCCGACGATCTCCGGCCGTTCCGCGTCGGCCGCGACTCGCTCGCAGCGCCGCTGGCCGATCTGCCGCTGCCTCTCGAGGCGCCCAAACCGCCAGAACCACCGAAGCCCGAGCCGCAGCCAGTCAAGCGACCAGGCGGGCTGCGCTAGGACAGAACCATGCGCTGCTGCTGAGGCTGGACCTGAGTGAGGAGGCATCCATGACGATCCCAAGGTTTGCCGCCCACGCTTCCTGTTATCGAACGACAATCGCGTGTGCCCCTGACGAGTCGGGCTCCAGACAGCGCTTAGGCGGCTACGGCAACCTGGCGACCCGAGCTCCCAATCCGTGCAATCGTTCGACCAGACGCGCGTAGCCGCGTTCGACCATCTCGAGCGGCGCCAGCCGACTCTGTCCATCTGCCGCCAGTGCGGCGGCGATCAGCGCCATCCCTGATCGCAGATCACGGCTGTCGAGCGCGCGCCCGCGCAGCTTTCGCGGTCCGGTGACGATGATGCGATGCGGATCGCACAGGAACAAGTCGCCGCGCATTCCGCTCAGCTGCTCCAACGCAAAGAGGCGCAGTTCGTACATCCAGTCGTGCACGAGCGTCTGACCGTCGGCCTGCGTGGCGAGAACCGTGACAAGGCTGATCAGATCGCTCGGAAACCCCGGCCAGAGACCGGTCGTGATGCGTCCGGCTGCCTTCGGCTGCGAGGACTCGACCGTGAATGCCTCGCCGTCCATCGTGCACGCCACCTCCATCCTGGTGAGCACGGAGGCAACCACTTCCATGTCATCCGCCCGCGCGCCGCGGACGACCAGGTCGCTGCCGGTGACAGCTGCAACAACCGCCCAACTACCGGCCTCCACATAGTCGCCCCACAGCCGATGCTGGGCTCCGACGAGTGCGCCGCCGCCTTCCACGCGAATCCTCGACGTGCCACCGCCTGTGACGCCGACGCCGATCTTCTGCAGGAACGCACACAACTCGGCCACGTGTGGCTCGCACGCTGCGTGCCGGATTTCAGTGACGCCCGGTGCGGCAGCCGCGGCGAGCAGCGCGGTTTCGGTGCCGGTGACCGACGCCTCGAACAGATAAATCGAAGCCGGTTGCAGGCCATCCGGCACCTCGAGCAGATGGCCCGACACCGCACTGACGCGGGCGCCCATCGCCTCGAGCGCCTGCAGGTGTATGGCGATCGTTCGCCGCGCCGGAAAGTCCCCACCCGGCTGCGCAAGCACCGCGCGGCCACGCCGCGCGAGCAGCGGACCGAGCAGCAGCACCGATCCGCGCAATCTCCCCACGAGGGCCGCGTCCGGCTCGTCCTTCTTCACATTCAGGCAGCGCACGCGAAGCGTGGAACTGCCGATTCCTTCCACCTCGGCCCCGAGATCGAGCAGCAGCCGGGCCATGACCTCGACGTCGCCGATACGAGGAACGTTCTCGAGCACACACTCCTTTGTGGTGAGCAGACACGCGGCGAGAAGAGGCAACGCGGAGTTCTTGTTTCCTTCGACGTCGACCGATCCCGACAGACGCTGGCCGCCCTCAATCAGCAGAGTGGACATGAAATTCACCGAGATAGACGATTTCTTCCTCGAGCGTGACGCCAAAACGTTCGCGTACCGCCGTTGCGCAGCGCAGAATGAGTCGCCGGATGTCCTCCGCGGTCGCACTGCCGTCGTTGACGATGAAGTTGCCGTGCGTAGGTGAGACACGAGCGCCGCCAATGCTCGTGCCCTTCAGCCCTGCGCGATCGACCAGGGCGCCAGCCGAATACGGAATGCCATCGGGAACACGATCGCGGCCCGGCTGCGGGTTTTGAAAGATGCACCCTGCGCTCGGGGTGTCGAGCGGCTGCGTGCACTTCCGGAATGCCAGCGATGCGCGAGCGACAGCGCGAAGCGCCGCCGGATCGCCCGCCGCCACGTGAAAGGCCGCCGAGAGCAGCACTTCGCGAGTCTGCTGCAAGCGGCTGCGATCGTACTCGAACGCCATCGACGACGCCGGGACGTCGACCGTCGTCCCTTCGGGTGAAACCACGCGGACCTCGGACACCAGCTCACCGATCATCCGGCCGCCAAAATGCGCGTTGCCGTGGATGGCGCCGCCCACCGTGCCTGGTGTGCCCGCCCAGGCTTCCAGTCCGGCGCGGCCACGATTGATGGTCCAACGCACCAGGCCGTTGACCGTCATCGCCGCATCCGCGCGGACGTGGCCGGCATCGATATCGCGCACCTCCCCGCACCGCGGCCGAATGACGAGCCCGCGCACGCCGGTGTCCGACACGAGCACGTTCGAGCCGCCGCCGAGCAACGTGACGGGAACGCCCAAAGCGCGGGCGATACCGAGCGCGTGCACGATCTCGTCGCTCGATCGCGTCTCGAGCAGCCACTCAGCGGGTCCACCGACGCGAAAGGTTGTGAGCGCAGCAAGCGGTACGTGCGACCGGACGCGGTCTCCGCCGAGCGCCTCGTTCAATGCCGCGACGAGGTCAGCCACGGCCGTACGATTCCACGCCCATCAGAATCCGTTCCTGCCCGATCAGGGCAGCCATCGCCTCGCGGGGCGTGCATACCGAAAACCTGATTGTGTCTCCGGGACCCAACTGCCCCGCCACCGCCATGTCCGCCGTGATGACCGTGGCGATCTTCGGATATCCGCCGCTGGTTTGCCGGTCGGCCATCAGAAGAATGGGTTCGCCGGACGCCGGCACCTGCAGCGTCCCGAGTGGAGTCGCGTCCGACAGGATGTCCGCACCGCGAGCATGCGTCAAAACCGGGCCCGTCAATCGAAATCCCATCCGGTTTGAATTCGGGGCAATCGCGTACGAGGCCGACTGAAGAACATCCAGTGCATCCGCGGAAAAATAATCCACCTGAGGTCCTGGCAACACGCGCACGATCGCTTCACCCCTGGGCGGCGGTACGACAGGCTGATCGGGCGACGGCGCGGGCCCTCGGTTGTTCGACGTGTTGCCGAGCGGCAGGCGATCGCCGGCTCTCAGCGAACGGCCATCGAGACCGCCCATCCGGCAGACGAGATGCGTGGCCCGGCTCCCGAGGGTCAGCGGCGTATCGATCCCGCCGCCAACGGCAAGGTAGGCGCGCGCGCCCTGCTTTCGCTCTCCAAACCGCAGGCGCGATCCCGATGGCACGAGAAAGGCCGCATTCCACGGGGCGGGTCGACCGTCGATCAGCACATCGAATTCGGCTCCCGCGACGGCCGCGAGCCGCTCGTCGGGCACTTCGAGCTCGGGTCCGACCAGCGTAATCTCGAGCGTCGCGGCATCGCGATCGTTTCCTACGAGCGCGTTCGCCAGGCGATGTGAGAAGGGATCCATGGGGCCAGCGACGGGCACCCCGCGCGCTTGCAGACCCCATCGCCCCAGGTCCTGGATCGTCGTCAGCATGCCGGGCTTGAGGACGAGTAGGTGTGGCATTGGAGAGTTGAGATTAGGGATTAGCGATTGCGGATTGGGGATCAGTTGAAAAACGGCTCACGGTTCGATCGTATTCGTCGCGATCGATCACGTGGAACTGCACGGCATCGCCGGCTTTCATCAGGAACGGCTGACTCCGTGCCGGATCGAAAGGTGCGATCGGCGTGCGCCCGATCAGCTGCCAGCCGCCGGGCGTTTCCGATGGGTAGATTCCTGTCTGCAATCCGGCAATCCCTACGGAACGGGCGGGTACGCGGACGCGCGGCACGGTATGACGTTTCATGGCAATGCGCGTGTCAACGGTACCCATGTATGCAAATCCCGGGACGAAGCCGAGCATGAAAACGCGGTAGGTGACGGCCGTGTGCGCCCGAACGACCTCCGCCTCGGACAGCCCGGCAAACGCGGCCACGGACGCCAGGTCAGGTCCGAAGTCGCCGCCGTAGCACACGGGGACTCGTAGAGACACCTGTGTGGCGATTGACACGGAAACAGGGCGGGCGGCTTCCCTTCCGAGGACCTCGTACAGCGCAAGCGCATTCGTGCGAAGCGGGTCGAAATACACGGCGACCGAGCTGTAGGTCGGCACCACGTCGCGCACGCCCGCCAGCGCAGCCGACTGGACGGCATCGGCCAGTGCAATCGCAGTGGCGTTCACCGCCGGATCGATGCGCGGTTCGAACTCGACGATCAGCGCCGAGTCGCCGGCCGGCACGATCCGAAATGCTGCCGTCATCGCGTTAGCGCCTTGATCAGCTTCTGTTGAATCCCGCCGAATCCGCCGTTCGACATCAGCACGACCAGATCGCCGTCGCGATGCTCGCGGGCGATCGTCGCGACGATCTCGTCGATCGATTCGGCCGCGCGTGCCGATTGTCCGCGCGACTTGAGATCGTGGACGAGCCGTGGGATCGAGAGACGCTCGGTCTCGGCCAGCTTCGAACGGAACACGGGCGCGAGCAGCACCTCGTCGGCGCCGGCGAAGGCATTCGCGAAGTCGTCCTGGAACAGCCGGCGGCAAGCCGAAGCGGACCGCGGTTCGAACACCGCCCAGATGCGGGCTGCGGGGTGCGACGCGCGCAGCCCCGCGAGCGTCTCGGCCACAGCGGTTGGATGATGGGCAAAGTCGTCGTACACCGTCACTCCATCGACGATGCCGACGACTTCCAGCCGGCGTCGCACTCCTGCGAACGAGCGCAGCCCTTCGGCAATACGCTCGACGCTGATGCCGACCTCGGTCGCCACCGCGATCGCGGCGGTCGCATTCCGAACGTTGTGGACGCCGACCAACGGCACCTCGAAGCTCCCGAATGGCGCCCCGTTTCTGCGCACACGGAATCGGGTCGCGCGGTCCGCGGCCTCGATGTCATGCGCCTGCCACTCCACGTCGTCGCGGGTGCCGAAGGTTTGCACACGTGATGCCGCCGCCGGTTCGAGCTCGCACGCCGCGGCACTGTCGGCGCCGATGAGGAGGAGGCCTTTGCGCGGCACCAGGTGCACGAGCCGGCGGAAAGCCAGGCGGACGGCGTCGAAATCGGCATAGATGTCCGCGTGGTCGAATTCCACGTTGTTGACCACTGCGAGGTCCGGCAGGTACTTCAGGAATTTCGCCGTCTTGTCGAAAAACGCGCTGTCGTACTCGTCGCCCTCGATGACGAAGTCGCGGCCCTGCCCCAGGCGATAGCTCGAACCGTCATCGCCGAAGTTGGCGGCGATGCCGCCGACCAGCATGCTTGGATCGGCGCCTCCGCAGGTCAACAGCCACGCAACAAGCGAGGTGGTGGTCGTCTTGCCGTGGGTTCCCGCAATCACGATCGACCGTGCGCCCCAGAGAAACTGCTCGCGCACCGCCTCCGGCAGCGAACAGTATCGAATCTTGCGATCCAGCACCTCCTCCACCTCGGGGTTCCCGCGCGACACCGCGTTGCCGACAACGACGAGGTCGAGATCGAAGGTGATGTGTTCGGAGCTGTATCCGCTGGCGACCGGGATGCCTTCGGCCGCCAGGAAGTCGCTCATCGGCGGATAAACGTCCTGGTCTGAACCGCGGACGTCGTGACCTCGGTGCTTCAGCAGCGCCGCCAGCGTGGCCATCGCCGTCCCGCAGACACCGATCAGATGAACCTTCATTCGACCGCTGCCTCTTCGATGATGAGTCGCGGCCGCAGCCCCGCGATGACCCGGGCTCGAACACCGAAGGGCAAGGTCATCGCCGGACCCGTTGTGTGTCCCGACGGAAAGCCGAGGAGGACGGGACCCGGGAATTCCGAAAAGAGATCGCTCATCACGATCCTGGCGGTGACACCGGGCGAGCCGGGCTCGTCGCAGTGTGGCAGCTGGCCAATCACGACGGCAGAAGCGCCTCCGAGCAGGCCGCTCTGACGGAGCTGTGTAAC
>JBKPDW010000357.1:0-4153 GCA_046728115.1 Acidobacteriota bacterium
CACCCAAGGAAATCAAAGCGGAAACAGGCATCGAGAGCGGTGTGAAAGGCGTGGTTGGCGGTGTCGAAGGCGGCATCGTCGGCGGCGTCGCCGGCGGCATCGTCGGCGGTCTCGCTGAAGCGCCGCCGCCGCCTCCGCCGCCGCCCCCTGCGGCGCCCGTGCGCGTCGGCGGCCAGATCAAACCGCCAACCAAGGTCAAGGACGTCAAGCCGGTGTATCCCGCGATCGCCCAGTCGGCGCGCGTGCAGGGCGTCGTGATCGTCGAGGCGACGATTGGTCCCAACGGGAACGTGCAGGAAGCCAAGGTACTGCGGTCGATTCCGCTGCTCGACGCGGCGGCGCTCGACGCGGTGCGTCAGTGGCAGTTCACGCCGACACTGTTGAACGGCGTGCCCGTGCCCGTGATCATGACCGTGACCGTGAACTTTACGTTACAGTAACGACTATCGCACCCCTGCTTCGGAGTTTCGTACAGTCCGCCGTGCGCGGATGGAGGATGGCCCGTGAATTTTTTCCTAGCGTTGGACTTGATGGAGATGTACCAGTCGATGACGATCGTGGCGAAGTTCGTCGCGTTCATTCTGCTCATCATGTCGATGTGGTCGCTCGGCGTGGGCATCGAGCGCTTCTTCACCTATACACAGGCGCGTAACCAGTCGAAGCTGTACGCGCCGCAGGTGGCCAAGCACCTCAAGGACGGCCGGCTGAAGGATGCGATTGCGCTGTCTACCTCCAAGAACTATCGCTATAGCCACCTCGCGAAGGTCGTGCTCGCGGGCTTGCAGGAATACCAGTTCCAGCAGGAGAGCGGCGGCAACATGAACCGCGAAGACCTGATGGACACGGTGCGTCGCTCGATTCAACGCGCGTCGGCGCTCACCGCGTCGGACCTGAAGAAGGGCGTGTCGGCGCTCGCCACCATCGGATCGACGGCGCCGTTCGTCGGACTGCTCGGCACGGTGGTCGGCGTCATCAACGCGTTCCAGGGCATCGGCGCGCAGGGCTCGGCCGGACTCGGCGCCGTCTCGGTTGGTATTTCGGAAGCGCTCGTCGAAACCGCGCTCGGACTGGTCGTCGCGATCCCGGCTGTCTGGATCTACAACTACCTGACGTCGCGCATCGAGTACTTCAACGTCGAGATGGACAACTCGTCGTCGGAGCTCGTCGACTACTTCATCAAGAAGACCGCCTAGAAACATCGCAATTGCGAAGTGCAGAGTGCTGATTCGGCGAGTCGCCTCTCGATGAATCAGCAATCCGCACTGATGGAGATGTAGTTATGGCAATGGATCTTGGCGGCGCCAAGGGCGGAGTCAAATCCGACATCAATGTGACGCCGCTCGTGGACGTGATGCTGGTGCTCCTCATCATCATGATGCTGGTGGCGCCGATGCTCCAGCAGGGCGTTGCGGTGACGCTGCCTAAAGCGCAGAACACCGTCGACAAGCCGGAGTCGTCGAGCCAGACGGTGCTCGCCATCAGCCGCAACAAGGAGTTCTACGTCAACGCCAAGCCGGTCACCGAGCAGGAGCTTTCCCGGCGGATCTCCGACCTCCTCGAGAACAAGGCCGAGAAGATCGTTCTCATCAAGGCGGACGAAGAAGTGGAATACAGCGCCGTGATGTCGGCGATGGACCAACTGCGACAGGCGGGGATTGAGGACATCGGCCTCATCACCGACCCGAAAAAGCGCCAGACGCAGGCGGGAGGTCAGTGATGGCTCACGCACATCATCACCTCGGTGCCGAGAAAGTCGTCAAGGCCGAAGTCCCGCATGCCAGCTCGGACATGAACGTCACGCCGCTCATCGACGTGCTGCTCGTGCTGCTGGTGATTTTCATGGCGGCCCTGCCGCTGACGCAGCAAGGCGTCGACATCAATTTGCCGGCGGAAACAAAGAAGACGACCGACGTCACGCCGGAGATCAGCCAGATCGTGCTGAACTACGAGGCCGATCGCCGCATTTCCATCAACAAGCAGGACGTGGCGCCCGGCGAGCTCGAGACCAGGCTGCGCAACATCTACGATCAACGCAAGGACAAGACGATGTTCATCATGGCCGCCGGCTCGCTGCGCTACAAGGACATCATCTTCGTCATCGACGCCGCCAAGGGCGCGGGCGTGGAAAAAGTCGGGATCGTGACCGAAGGCATGCGAAGGGCCGGTGGGGTTGGGGGAACGAATTAGAAGTCGGAAGGCAGAAGTCAGAAATTAATCTCGAGCCGTGAATCGCTGAAGCCGTCCCGCCCGTTGGCGGGGCGGCTTTTTTTATTGTTCCGTGGAAGTTGGAACTCTTCGGCCGGCTCCGGGCAATACATGAATGACGTGGATGCCCTGACTGATGCCGCGCTGGTGGACGCCATGCGGCGTGGCGACGAAGCAGCCTTTGCCGCGCTCTACGCGGCGCACCATCCGGCAATCTATCGGTACGCGCGTCAGATGTGCGGGCCGTCGGCGGCCGACGATGTGGTGCAGGAAGTATTTGCTGCGCTGCTGCGTAGAAACGGCTTCGATGCCAGCCAGGGCACGCTGGCAGCTTATCTGTTCGGGATCGCCCGGCATCACATCCTGAAACGGCTGTCGCTCTCGCGACACGAGTTACAGCTCGATGACGAAGAAATAGAGCCGGTTGAATGCTGCCGCCCTTCGACGCCGTTCGACGACATGAGCCGCGCGGAAATCGTCGAAAGCGTGCGCGCCGCGGTTCGGGCGCTGCCGCCGCTCTATCGCGAGGTGATCGCGCTGTGCGAGCTGCAGGACATGGACTACACGACAGCGGCGACCGTAATTGGATGTCCGATCGGGACCGTGCGATCCCGGCTGCATCGAGCGAGGGCGTTGCTGGGCGCGAAGATGGCTCGATTGGCCGGGGGGAGAGTGAAAATTGCAGGCCGACGATCGGTACCAGCGCGAGTTGAGTGACGCCTTCCAGGCCATGGCGGCGGACGAACACGGCCTCCGGGCTTCTCCACGCGTCGAGGCCAAGCTGCGCGACCAGGTTCGAGCAGTTGCGCGAACGCGAAGACGCCGCGCGGCGACAGTGGCAGCCCTCGCCGTGGCCGCGAGCGTGGCTGCTACTGTGGTCGTCCCGGCCTGGCGACGCATGCACCCGGTGTCACCTGCCGCGGCCGACGCGACGCAGGCGCCAGGTGGATTGCTGACGACGCGCGAGGTCGCGACAGCGTTCCTTCCACTATCGTACAGCGGCGTGCCTCTCATGAACGCCGAACTGGTCCGCATCGAAGTGCCGCGCGCGGCCCTTGTGTCGTTCGGTCTGGCGCCTGTTGAATCGCTCGACGCATCCTCGTCGGGCACAGTGCTGGCGGATGTGCTCGTTGGTGAAGATGGACTGGCTCGCGCGGTCCGGTTTGTGCGCCCCGCCGCATCGGCGGCAGGGCAGGAGCAGATGCCATGAACAGACATCGCATAACCTGCGTGTTGACAGTCCTATTCGCGGCGGTCGCGACGGCCGCGGCTGGGCAGCAACCGGGTTCGCCGGGCCTGGCCATCGATGGCAGACGGGCGATCGATCAGACGCTTGAATTCATCAAGATCGAAGCAGCGATGGGACGCGTCGTGCAAGGCGCGCCGTACTCGGGCGAGGGCCTGACGACAGTCGTGCAAACGCTTGCGGATGGCACGCGAATCGAGCGAACCGTGCGGGCGCGCCTGTATCGTGACACCGAGGGGCGCACGAGGCGTGAGCAGACCATCCTCGGCCTGGGCGCTCTTGGCGAATCGCGATCAGTCACGATTGTCGATCCGGTTGCACGGGTCACTTACGTGCTCAATCCTGCGACGCACCAGGGCTGGCGCAGCCCGATGCCCACGCTGCGCCACGAGGCCAAGGCGCCGCTCCCGGCCGGCGGCGGCGACGTCGGTGCGCTGGTGCCGCCGCCGCCTCCTCCTCCTCCAGGAGGTGGAATGCGCGGCGGTGCTCCCGGCTTCGCGCCCAACGCGCGGGGCAGCGCTTCCGCGAGCCGGTTGCCCGAGCGTGTTCCGAACCTGCCCGAGCAACTCGGAACGCGCCAGATCGAGGGCGTCATGGCCACGGGGACGAAACGGACCGAAGTCATTCCGACCGGACGCATCGGAAACGATCGGCCGATCGAGATCACGGACGAACGGTGGGAGTCTTCAGAGTTGCAAGTGC
>JBKPDW010000358.1:0-34773 GCA_046728115.1 Acidobacteriota bacterium
GCCCATGTCCCCTCTCGCGTGAACGTGCCGACATGCAGCTCGTAGAACACCTGCCCTTTCATCGATACCCCGCGCCAGTCGCCGTCGGTCCATCGGAACGACGTCGGATCCACGATTTCCGATGGACCGTGAGGTCCTTCCCGTTGAAATCGCGACGCCGGATCGGGGTAGAGGCGTTCGGCCGAGTCGAGGCGAAACCTGTATCGATCGCTGGCTGATGCGGATACGACGCCTGCGAAGTACCCGCCGTTCTCGGGGTCGAGCAGCGTCGCGTCTCCCGACGACAGCACGAAATCGACGTGCGAAGCGGCAGGCGCCCACACGCGAACATGCGTTCGCCCGTCCGCCATCGGTTCGGCGCCAATCGGTAATCGCCGTTGGACCGTTTGACGAGTTGCGCGAGCCATGGCTGAGCCAGACATGATCTGAATCGGTTGGGTTGCAGGAACAATGCCGACTCGGCTCACGATCTCATCGTGGGTTTCTCGCCGAGGAGCTTGCGAACTTTTCGAGCCAGTATGTCCGTTCTTCATTCCGTCAGCGCCGGAAGATCCCCGCGATTGCACGTCCGACGCTCCGCATGAAACCATCGACCGAGCGGGCTACCCGCTCCTTGAACGTCCCGCGATGAATCGTGCACAGCCCGGTGGGGATCTTGTCGCCGTCTTTGAAGTACTCCGTGTAGATGGGGCATCCGTCGACCGGCCGCATGTACGACACGCTGCACAACGGTTCGCCGTGCACTTCTTCCGGAATAGCGAACTCTCCGGGCGGCAGCAGTCGCGCGCTTCGCTTCATGAACTCGGCCCAGATCGGCAGAGCAACGCGCGCCCCGTAGGCCTCGTTCCCGATCGGCGCAGGCTGATCGAATCCCACCCACACGGCTACCACGACTTTGGTCGAGAAACCAACGAACCACGCGTCGCGATAGTCATCGGTCGTGCCGGTCTTTCCTGCTATCGGGCCGCGGACGCCCATCGTGCGCGCGGCCGTACCCGTACCGCGTTCGACCACATCGCGCAGCATGCTGGTCATCTGGAATGCGACGGGCGGCGGGATCACGGGCGTGCGCTCGACCGGACGATCCAGGACCTCGGTTCCTGCGGCGTCGTAGACGCTGACAATGCCGCGCGGCCGGGACGCACGGCCGCCACCTGGAAAAATCGTATAGGCAACGGCCAGATCCAACGGCGACACCAACCCGGTCCCCAATGACAGCGACGGAACATCCGGCAGGTTGTCCATGCCGGCGGTGCTGGCCAATTCCAGCACCACGCGCGATCCGACAACCTGCTGCAGGCCGGCGGCCGCGGCGTTGTTCGATTCGAGGAGCGCCGCGCGCAACGTCATCTGGTCGGGCTGTTCGCCGTGAGCACTGGTGGGATTCCATTCCGGATTATCCGGCGCCGTGATGTTCTTCAGGTTCGTGAGCACCGATACCGGCGAGAAGCCGTGCTCGAGCGCGGCGGCGTACACGAAAGGCTTGAACGCCGAGCCTGGTTGACGGCGGCTGCGTACAGCGCGGTTATACGTGCTGCTCCGGTAGTTCTCGCCGCCGACGATCGCGAGGACGTCTCCTGTGAGCGGATCCAGCGCCACCAGCGCTGCCTGGAGGTTGGGCCGATGGAGACGATCGAGCCCGACGTCCACGGCGCGTTCAGCCGCATCCTGCACACCCGGGACGAAGGTGGTGTGCACCTGCCAATCGGGCGGATGGTCGCCGCCGAACTCATTGCGGAACTGTTGACGCAGGTAGTCCTTGGCCCAGGCCGCGCGCGTGTCGTTTGGCAGGCGGTACGGCTGAATCGCCGGCCGCACGGCCCGGGCGGCGCGTTCCTGCGCCGCGGTGATCAGTCCTTGATCACGCATCGTGCTCAGCACGAGGTGACTGCGCTCGAGGGCGCCCTCGTAGTTCGACCAGGGGGAAAGCGTGGCCGGCGCGCGAATCAGCCCCGCAACCAGCGCGGCTTCCGGCAGCGTCACCGCACGCGCCGGCTTGTGATACAGGTGCTCGGACATCGTTTCCACGCCGTAGACGCCGGCGCTCAGGTATACGCGGTTGAGATACAGCTCGAGAATCTGCGGCTTGGTGAGCTGCGCTTCGATCAGCAGCGCGATCGCTGCTTCCTTGGCCTTCCTGCCGTAGGTCCGCACGTTGGAGAGAAAAAGCGTCCGCGCCAGCTGCTGCGTCAGCGTGCTTCCACCCTCAACGCGTCCACCGTGCTGCACGTCGCGCACAACTGCGCGAACGACGCCGATCGGGTCGATCCCTGGGTGATGGTAGAAGCGTCGATCCTCGACGGCCACGATGGCGCGCTGCAGATCCGGCGAAATGGCGCTGAGGGACACGTCGTGCCGCTGCTCGTCCAGTCGAAACCACGGTTTTCCGTCCGCGGAATAAAACACCGTGTCGCCGATCCCGCGCGTCAACCGATGCACGGCGACGGCATACCGCGACAGCCACACGGCCGAAGCCACCCCGCCGATCACGAGAGCAGCGATCAGCCCCAGCGCAATCCACTCCGAGAGCCGCCTGGGTCGCAACAGATTCAGCGGCGCCCTCCTTTCTCTTCCTTCCGCAGCAACCGTTCAGCAGGACTCGCCGAGCGGAGACCATGACGCTGCTCCTGGCGCCTGGCGTAGACGAACGAGATCGCGAATATCACGACGATCAGGCCGAGCGAGAGCCACTTGGGGATCTCAAAGGGCACGTACGACTCGGCATGCAGGAACTCGACCAGCAGTTTGATGCCCACCCACGCAATGATGACGAACGCTCCGTCCACGAGGGGTGGATATCGCTCTACGAGCGAGAGCAGTCGCCCGATGACCAGCCGCATCATGATAATGCCGAGCACGCCGCCCGACAGAATCACCCATAGTTTCGACGACATCGCAACCGCCACGAGAATGGAATCGATTGCAAAGACGATGTCCGTCAGCTCTACTTTTGCGACGGTCGCCCAGAACGCCGTCATGCCCAGCCACGGCTGAGCCTTCGGTGGCGTTCGGCGCTGTTGGGCGTTCGAACTGCCCCGGAAATGGCGATACACGAGGTACAAGAGGTATGCGGCTCCCAGCAGCTTGATCCATCCGAGCCTGATCAAGTACGCGGCGAGGATCGTCGCGATCGCCCGAAACGCGAAGGCGCCAACAATGCCGTAGCGAAGGGCCTTTTGCTGCTCCGACTTCGGGAGGCCCAGGACCAGCACCGCGAGAACCATCGCGTTGTCGGCACTCAGAAGACCTTCGAGGGCGACGAGCAGGGCGATCGTGACGAAATCGGCGACGGCGGGCACGGGACATCGCCAGAATACACTGGCCTAAGTTGACACAGACCGTATCAAGGCCTAGACTTGATCCGACGAAGAGTTATGAACGACCTGTTCTTTATCAGTGTGGCAGCGCGAATGCTTGGGATGCATCCGCAAACGTTGCGGAAATATGAACGCCTGGGATTCGTGCAGCCGACGCGAACTATCGGCAGCATGCGGGTGTACTCACGTGAAGAACTCGAACGCCTCAAGCTCATCAAGCGGCTCGTTGAAGACGGCGGCATCAACCTCGCGGGGGTCCAGCGATTGCTGTCGATTGCGGAGGTCGTTCAGCGGCTGCGTCCGCTGATGCGCGACGAGGCGTTGTCGGCGCGCGATACACGGCGCCGCGTCGCTCACGAGCTCGAGGAACTCAGCCGGATGCTCGGATTCGACTAGTCATGGACTTCAAAGACTATTACTCCACGCTTGGCGTCGCCAAAACCGCCACCGAGAAGGAAATCAAGCAGGCTTTTCGCAAGCTGGCGCGGAAGTACCATCCCGACGTCAATCCGAAAGACAAAGCGGCCGAGGCGAAGTTCAAGGAAATCAACGAGGCGAACGAAGTCCTCGGCGATCCCGCAAAACGCAAGAAGTACGACGAGTTGGGCGCGAACTGGCGACAGTACGAGCAGGCGGCCGCGCACGGAGGCGCCGGCTTCGATCCCCGCCAGGCCGGCGGCGGGTTCAATGTTCACTTCGGCGGCGGGCCCGGCGGCGGCTACCGGACGATGACCGAAGAGGAAATGCAGGATCTGTTCGGGGATTCGAGTCCATTCTCCGATTTCTTCCAGACATTCTTCGGCGGAATGGGTGGCGGGGAGACAGCGCAACGGGCGCACGGACGCGCCCAGCGGGGGCCGCGCCCGGGCCGCGACCTCGAACAGGAAATCGAGCTTGGCCTCGAAGACGCCTATCACGGCACGATGCGTCGTCTGGCCATGACCCACAACGGTGAGGCGCGCACGGTGGACGTTCGTATCCCCGCCGGCGTGACAGACGGTTCGAGGGTGCGCATATCGGGTGAAGGCGAACGTGGAACCGGCAGCGCGAAGTCGGGCGACTTGTATCTCCGCATTCGTCTGGCGCCGCATCCCCAGTTCGACCGCAAGGGGCGCGATCTCTACACGCGCGTGCAAATTCCGCTCACGACCGCCGTGCTCGGTGGCGAGGCGGACGTGCGCACGCTCGCGAGCAAACCGCTGCGCCTGAAGATTCCGTCGACGACGCAGAATGGACAGGTGTTCCGGCTCAAGGGGCACGGGATGCCGTCGACAGGCAAGTCCGCGGAACCCGGCGATCTGTATGCGACGGTGGATGTCCAGCTGCCGCGCGACCTGACGCCCGAGCAGCGGCAGCATTTCGAAGCGCTGCAAAAGATCGAGAGGAGCACCAAGAATTCCGCGGCGTGAGTCGATTTCTATGAATATCAACAAGTACACCGAGAAGGCGCGCGAAGCGGTCCTGGCGGCAATCACGCTTGCGCAACAGAACAATAACCCGCAAGTCGAACCCGAGCATCTGCTCGTCACGCTTGCCGAACAGCGCGAAGGTATCGTGCCCGAACTGCTGCGCAAGAGCGGCGTCGATCCCGCCGTCATCGCGAAGAGCGCGCGTGGGCTCGTGGAGAAACTGCCGTCGGCGTACGGCGGCGCGCAGCCCGGGATGTCTCCCAGGCTGAATCTGATCACGGAACAGGCGCAGGCGGAGGCGGACCGCTTGAAGGACGAGTACGTCAGCACCGAGCACCTGTTCATCGCGATCGTCGACGAGAGCGGGCGCTCCCCCGCCGCGCAACTGCTGAAGCAGCATCGCATCACGCGAGACAGCCTTTTGCAGTCGCTGACGTCGGTGCGCGGATCGCAGCGCGTGACGAGCGAGAATCCCGAAGGCACGTACCAGGCCCTGGAACGGTATGGACGCGATCTGACCGATCTCGCTCGCAAGGGCAAACTCGATCCGGTCATCGGCCGCGACGAAGAGATCCGCCGGGTCATCCAGGTGTTGTCACGGCGGACCAAGAACAATCCGGTGTTGATTGGCGAACCGGGCGTCGGCAAGACGGCGATTGTCGAGGGTCTCGCCACCCGCATCGAGCGCGGTGACGTGCCCGAGGGTCTGAAGAACAAGCGCATCGTCGCGCTGGACATGGGCTCGCTGGTCGCCGGCGCGAAGTACCGGGGCGAATTCGAGGAACGGCTCAAGGCTGTCCTCAAGGAGATCGCCGACGCGCAGGGGCGCGTGATCCTCTTCATCGACGAGCTTCATACCGTGGTCGGCGCGGGTGCCGCGGAAGGGTCGATGGATGCGTCGAACATGCTCAAACCGATGCTTGCGCGTGGCGAGCTCCATACCGTCGGGGCAACGACGCTCGACGAGTACCGCAAGTACATCGAGAAGGACGCCGCGCTCGAGCGGCGCTTCCAGCCGGTCATGGTCGACGAGCCGAGCGTCGAGGACACCATCAGCATTCTGCGCGGCCTGCGCGACCGCTACGAAACGCATCACGGCGTGAAGATCAAGGACGCCGCCCTGGTCGCGGCGGCGGTGCTTTCGCATCGATACATCGCGGATCGATTCCTGCCGGACAAGGCGATCGACCTCGTGGACGAAGCGGCGTCGCGCTTGCGCGTGGAGATCGACTCGATGCCCGCGGAACTCGACGAGCTCGAGCGTCGAATGAAGCAGCTCGAGATCGAGCGTCAGGCGCTCCGCAAGGAGAAGGACAAGGCGTCGCGCGAGCGCCTGGAGAAACTCGAAAAGGAACTGGCCGATCTGAAGGAGGAACACGGCCGCCTGGCCGCGCACTGGCAGCAGGAGAAGGAACTGATCGAGGTTTCGCGCAACTTGAAGGGCGAGCTCGAGCCGGTTCGCCAGGAGATCGAACGCGCGACGCGCGTCGGCGATCTGTCGAAGGCATCCGAGCTCCAATACGGCAAGGTGCCCGAACTCGAGCGGCGCATAAAGGAAGCGGAAGCGCGTCTCGCCGAATTGCAGAAGGACCACCGCATGCTCAAGGAGGAAGTCGACGAGGAGGACATCGCCGAGGTCGTGAGCAAGTGGACGCACATCCCCGTCAGCCGCCTGATGGAGGGCGAGGTCCAGAAGCTCATTCACATGGAGGAGCGCCTCCACAAGCGCGTGATCGGCCAGGACGACGCGATCAATGCCGTCGCCAATGCGATTCGTCGCGCCCGCGCGGGCCTGCAGGATCCAAACCGGCCGCTCGGGAGCTTCATCTTCCTCGGGCCGACGGGTGTCGGCAAAACAGAACTGGCGCGCGCGCTCGCCGAATTCCTGTTCGACGACGAGCAGGCGATGGTGCGCATCGACATGTCCGAGTACCAGGAGAAACATACGGTGTCGCGCATGATTGGCGCACCGCCCGGATACGTCGGCTACGAGGAGGCTGGCCAGCTCACCGAGGCAGTGCGTCGCCGTCCGTACGCGGTGGTGCTGTTCGACGAGATCGAGAAGGCGCATCCCGAGGTGCTCAACGTGCTGCTGCAGCTGCTGGACGACGGCCGGCTGACGGACGGCAAAGGCCGAACCGTCGACTTCAAGAACACCGTCGTGATCATGACGTCGAACCTCGGCAGTCAGCTCCTCGCCGGCGGGACGACCGAGGGCGCTCGGCGCCAGGTGATGGACGCGCTGCGCGATCACTTCAGGCCGGAGTTCCTGAACCGGATCGACGAGATCATCTTCTTCCACGCGCTCGACCGCGGCCACATGAAACAGATCATCGACATCCAGCTGGCCGGCCTGATCAAGCGGCTCGAGGAGCGGAAGATCCATGTCGAGCTGACCGACGCAGCCAAGATCCAATTGGTCCGCGAGGGGTATGATCCGAGTTATGGCGCTCGTCCGCTCAAGCGGACCATCCAGCGGCGCGTGCTCGACCCGCTCGCGCTGAAGGTGCTCGAAGGCGACTTCGTCGAGGGAGACACGGTTGTGGTGGACGCGTCAGGGGACGAGCTCGTGTTCCAGAAACGACAGCCGGTGCCGGCTTAACGAGGGCGGAAGGGTGGGATAGGCAGGATGGCCAGGACGGAACGGAAGGACATGGCGCTGCGGATTATCCTTCGCGCGTCTTCCGCCCTTCCCGCCGCTGCGCTTCCCGCCCGATAGTCATGCCCAGCCAACGAAGCAGCTCGCGTCTGAATCCGCGCGGCGGCGATCGCCGGGGGACGAAGCCACTCAGCTCGCGGCAGGGATCGTCGATGTGGTACGGGCTCGCCCTGCTCCTCCTCCTGCTGCTGGCGCAGATGTATTACATGATGCCCGGCGGAAAGTCGATTCCGTACTCCGAGTTCAAGTCGCTCATCAAGAACGGCCAGGTCGAACACGTGACCGTCGGCGATCAGCTGATCCGCGGCACGCTGAAGTCTGGCAACGACAACCAACGGCAGTTCACGGTGACGCGGGTCGAAGATCCCAAGCTGGTCGAGGAGCTCGAGGCGCGCGGCGTGAAGTACGAAGGCGAGGTTGCCAATCGCTGGCTGCCGGATCTGCTCGGGTGGATCGTCCCGCTCATTTTCTTCATCGGGATCTGGGGCTTCTTCTTCCGCCGCATGAGCGGCGCCGAGGGCGGCGTGATGTCGTTTGCCCGGAGCCGCGCGAAGATCTACGCGGACGATGAGGTGAAGGTTCGCTTTGCCGATGTGGCGGGTGTGGACGAAGTCGAGGAAGAGCTCAAGGAGATCGTCGAGTTCCTGAAGCAGCCGAAAAAGTACACCAGTCTGGGCGGGCACATTCCCAAGGGCGTGCTGCTGGTCGGGCCGCCGGGCACAGGCAAGACGCTTCTGGCGCGCGCCGTGGCCGGCGAAGCGCACGTGCCGTTCTTCAGCCTGAGCGGATCCGAGTTCGTGGAGATGTTCGTCGGGGTCGGCGCCGCACGAATTCGTGATCTGTTTCAGCAGGCGGAAGCCAAAGCCCCTTGCATCGTCTTCATCGACGAGCTCGATGCGCTCGGCAAAGTGCGCGTGCAGAGTCCGTTCGGCAGCCACGAGGAGCGTGAACAGACGCTCAATCAGCTCCTCGCGGAGATGGATGGCTTCGACTCGCGCAAGGGCGTCATCATCATGGGCGCAACCAATCGCCCCGAGGTGCTGGATCCCGCCTTGCTCCGCCCCGGCCGGTTCGATCGTCAGGTGGTCGTGGACAAGCCGGACGTGAATGGCCGTGAAGCGATCCTGCGCATCCACGTCAAAGGCGTGAAAATCTCGCCGAACGTGGATCTGAGAGTCGTCGCGGCGAGGACCGCGGGGTTCGTCGGCGCCGACCTGGCGAATCTGGTGAACGAAGCCGCGCTGCTCGCCGCTCGCTCGGACAAGTCCACCGTCGAGATGAAGGACTTCGAATCCGCGATCGATCGTCTTGTTGCCGGTCTCGAGAAGAAGCGTGTGATGAGCACGAAGGAGCGCGAGATCGTCGCGTACCACGAATCCGGGCACGCGATTGTTGCCAGCCTCCTCAAGGGCCTGGATCCGGTTCACAAGATCTCGATCGTCCAGCGCGGATTCGGCGCCCTCGGCTACACGATGCAACTGCCGATCGAGGATCGGTACCTGATGCAGCGTGGCGACCTGCAGAGTCAGTTGGCAGTATTACTGGGTGGGCGCACGGCGGAGGAAATTGCGCTCGGCGAAATCTCGACGGGCGCCCAGCACGACTTGCTGCGTGCGACCGACATCGCCCGCGCGATGGTCACCGAGTACGGGATGAGCGAAGTGCTCGGCGCGGTGAACTACGACGGACACAGGCGCGCGCGCTTTCTCGACATCCCGATGCCGGCCGAGCGCGGGCTGTGGGCCGAAGAGACGGCAGAGAAAATCGACGCCGAGGTCACGCGCATCCTCGCCGACGCGCACAGCAGCGCACGCGACATCCTGACGGCCAATCGCGACAAGCTGGAAACCGTGACGCGACGGCTGCTCGAAATCGAGGTGATGGAGGGCGACGAATTGCGACGGCTGCTCGGTTTGCCGCCCACGCAGGAATCGGAACCGGGCGCGACTCCGCTGCCACCGACCGACCAGCCCGGCGCCCCAGTCCACTGATAGCCGCGGCCATCCCGCGAGGCCTCATCAATGCGCCCTTCAGCCTCGTACTACGGAACAACCTCGAGCTCGCGGTCGTAATGAGCCGCGCCGCTCTTCTTTTCCCAGCACGTCATCGCGATCGCGACGCCGAGCAGCTGCACCGTCACAATCAGCCCGACACACCCTGGCCAGCCGGCGGCCTTCCAGAACACCGCCGGGACGGCCGCGCCGACGCTGCCGCCAGTGTAATAAAAGGTCGCATACAGACCGACCGCCAGCGCACGATCGACCGTCGTGACTGCCCCGATGTAGCTGCTGGTCGTCGTCTGCGCCACGAACACGCCCGTTGACGACAGCGCGAGCCCGATTGCAACCGCTGGGAGCGACGGTACGAGCGTCAGCAGTGCTCCTGCCCCGCCGATACCCATGGCGGCTGCAAGGCCGACCCGATGACCATAGGCATCGATCCATCGCCCGCTGTACGGTGTGACGATGGCGCCGATCACATACACGACGAAGAGCCAACCAAGCGCCGCGGTGCCGAGGCTGAACGGCGGCGCCGCCAGATGGAACGTGACGTAGGTGAACATGGCAACGTTCGTGAACAAGACGCAAAAGCCGATCGCATCCGTCGCCGCGAGCTGTGGATTGCGAAGCAGGCGCAGAACGTCGATGTGAGGACTGGACGCCGGGCGACGCGCCTTCGGCCGGCCGGAGCGTTCGGCCGGCAACCAGCGCCATAGTGCGACCGCGATCGCCACGTGGATGACGGCGAGCACGGCGAAGGAGACGTGCCAGTTCACGACGGCGGCCAGAGTGCCGGCGAGCGCGCGACCGGAGAATCCTCCGACAATCGTGCCCGTCATGTACATCCCCGTGGCCCGGCCCGTGCGGTCGGCCGGCCATGTCTCGTGGATGTACGCCACGGTGCCTGCAAAGACGCCTGGCGTTACGAGGCCCTGAACGAAACGCCACGCGATGAGCTGCACCAGGCTCGTCGACACCGCCAGCAATGTCGACGTCACCGCGAGGAGAAATGCGGAACTGACTATGACTCGGCGAAGACCGGCACGGTCCGCGAAGCGGCCGACGGCCGGCGCCGCAAGCGCGACCGCGACGGTCGGAGCGGTGACCGTGAGGCCGACGTCGAAGGTCGAGGCTCGAAAGGTCCGCGCCAGGAGCGGCAGGAGCGGTTGTGTCGCGTACAGGGTGAGAAATGCGGCGGCGCCGGCCAGCGCAATTGGTACGGTGGGTTCCCGGCGCATTGGGCTTATATTGTTGCCCATGATGCAATCGTCCACCGGCTTGAGAAAACCGACCGCGCTCACAGCGACGCTGCTGATCGTTCTGGTCTCGGGCTCTCGTCCGACTTGGCAGCCGTCAGCTCAATCACCGACCGTCAAGGCCTACACAGGCGCGCGCGTCATCGACGGCACCGATCGCCCGCCGATCGACAACGCCACGATCGTCGTGCGCGAGGGCCGCGTGGTAGCCGTGGGCCCCGCCGCGCGCGTGACCGTTCCCGATGGCGCCGAACGGATCGCCCTGACCGGCAAAACCGTGATTCCCGGACTCGTGAACGCCCACGGGCACGTCGGCGACACCGTCGGCCTGCAAGGCAACCACTACTCCGCCGAGAACGTGATGCGGGATCTCCGCTTGTACGCCGACTACGGGGTCACGACGGTCGTGAGCCTTGGCGGCGATCAGGCGCCGAGCTTTGCCGCCCGCGACAGCCAGAAGACGGCAACGCTGGATCGCGCGCGAATTTTCGCCGCCGGGCCGGTGCTCGCGCCGAAGACCCCGGAAGAAGCGCGCAAGCTCGTGGCGGACGACGAGGCGATGAAGGTGGACATCGTGAAGATCCGCGTGGACGACAACCTCGGCACCACTCAGAAAATGGCGCCCGAGATCTACCGTGCGGTCCTCGACGAAGCACACAAGCGCGGCATGCGCGTGGCCGTTCACCTGTTCTATCTGTCCGACGCGAAGGCTGTGCTCGACGCCGGCGCCGATTTCATCGCGCACAGCATTCGAGATACCGACGTTGATCAAGATGTGATCGCGGCAATGAAGAAACGCGATGTCTGCTACTGCCCCACGCTGACCCGTGAGGTTTCGACGTTTGTCTACGAGTCGGCGCCGGCGTTCTTCGAGGATCCGCTGTTCCTCAAGTATCAGGACGCGCAGACGATCGCCGCGCTGAAGGATCCGGCGCGGCAAGATGCGATGCGCAAGAGCACCAGCGCGCAGAAATACAAGGCTGCACTCGTGGTGGCCGAGCGAAATCTGAAGAAAGTTTCCGACGCCGGCGTCACGATTGCAATGGGAACCGACACCGGCGCGCCGGCCGGACGCTTTCAGGGCTACTTCGAATTGATGGAGCTCGAGATGATGGCAAAGGCCGGCCTGACGCCGAAACGGGTGCTGGCCTCAGCCACGCGTGATGCGTCGAGATGCCAGAAGCTGGACAGGGAAGTCGGTACGCTCGAGGCCGGAAAATGGGCGGACTTCGTCGCCCTCGACGGCGATCCGCTGGTCGACATCTCGAACGTGAAGAAGATCGATTCAGTCTGGATCGCCGGGAATCGGGTGAAACGTTAGCTCGCTCGCCTGAAAAGGGCTCGCGCTACAGAGGACAGGTTCGCCCGTCCTCTCCTTTCTGGCTCGCTTGTCCTATTGAGCGGGCTTGTCCTGGCAGGGGACGGCGGCCTCGGCGGCCTGAAATCCGATCGCAGCGTGGCTGCGATCGCAGAACGGTTTGTTCTTCGACGCTCCGCAGCGGCACAGCGCGAAGGGAATCTTTGGAATCTGGTACTCGTTCCCGTTCCAGTCCACCAGCTTCACATCATCGCCCTCGACTTTGTAGGAACCGTTCTGACGAACTGTAATGACCACCATAGGAGTCCTGTCATTGCAGGAGTTGGCGAATTGGTAAATTGGCGAGGTACGCACCAACTCTCCATTTCAGCAACTCACCAATTGTGAGGCGAGGTTTATCCCATTTTCTGCATTGAACTGAGGAACTCGGCGTTCGATTTGGTCTTCGAGAGCTTGTCGATCAGCAATTCCATGGCTTCGACCGGCGACAGCGGGTTGAGGACCTTTCGAAGGACCCAGATCCGATTGAGATCCTCCTTGGGAATCAGCAGCTCTTCCTTCCGTGTGCCGCTCTTCAGCACATCGATCGAGGGGAAGACGCGTTTGTCGGTGAGCTTGCGATCCAGGTGGATTTCCATGTTGCCCGTGCCCTTGAACTCCTCGAAGATCACGTCGTCCATGCGCGAGCCGGTATCGATGAGCGCGGTAGCCATGATTGTCAACGATCCGCCTTCCTCGATGTTGCGCGCCGCGCCGAAGAACCGCTTCGGCTTCTGCAGCGCATTCGAATCGAGACCGCCGGAGAGCACTTTGCCTGACGGCGGAATGACGGTGTTATAGGCGCGCGCGAGACGGGTGATGGAGTCGAGGAGGATCAAGACGTCCTTTTTGTGCTCCACGAGCCGCTTGGCTTTTTCGATCACCATTTCCGCCACCTGGACGTGGCGCTGCGCCGGCTCGTCGAACGTGGACGAGATCACCTCGCCGTCGACCGACCGCTGCATGTCGGTGACTTCCTCGGGCCGCTCGTCGATCAGCAACACGATCAGGTACACCTCGGGGTGATTCTTGGCTACCGATTGCGCGATGCTCTGCAGGAGCATTGTCTTGCCGGTGCGCGGCGGCGCGACGATCAGACCGCGCTGCCCCTTGCCGATTGGTGTCCACAGATCCATCACACGCGACGACAGGTTCTCGGCCGTCTCGAGGACGATACGCTCCTGCGGGTAGAGCGGGGTGAGATTCTCGAAGAACAGCTTGTCGCGAGCCTGCTCGGGCGCCTCGAAGTTGACCGCCTCGACCTTGATCAGCGCAAAGTAGCGTTCGCCCTCCTTTGGCGGTCGAATCTGTCCCGACACGGTGTCGCCAGTCTGCAGATCGAACTTGCGGATTTGCGACGGCGACACGTAGATGTCATCGGGTCCCGGCAGGTAGTTGTAGTCAGGGGCGCGAAGGAAACCGAATCCGTCCGGGA
The DNA here is from genome assembly GCA_046728115.1 of Acidobacteriota bacterium. Taxonomy (GTDB): domain Bacteria; phylum Acidobacteriota; class Vicinamibacteria; order Vicinamibacterales; family CAVVIG01; genus CAVSWN01. Next base: position 13,434 of record JBKPDW010000358.1, read on the forward strand.
GCACCTCGAGCACGCCTTCGGAAAAGATGAAACCGCTCTGCTCGGTCTGCGCTTTCAGGATCTGAAAGATCAATTCCTGCTTTCGCATTCCGGTTGCGCCGCCAACGTTGAGATCCTTGGCGATCTGAGTGAGCTTCTGAATGCTCATATCCTTCAGATCGGTGATATTCAGGCCTTCGCGTCGCTGCGGCGGTTGGGGCTGCTGTTGCGGCGCCTGCTGTGCGGCCTTTGGTTGTTCGGGGTTGGCGATGTCGGAAGGTGTCGCGGTCTCTGTCGCGGTCTGCCCGTTGCCGGTTCTGGACGGACCATGGCGCTTATGATTGCTTGGCATGACTGCTCTCGAACATATGGTGGAAGATGTGTAAACGCGGGCAGGATCCCGCAGGCTTCAGCGAGGTGTGCTGGTGTAGGAAGTATATCACACCAGATAGGGGTCTTCCCCTATTGCGAGAACGCTGCACGCCACGATTGGCTCGACCTCGAGCGCTTTCGCACGCGCGATCAGACTGTCGCTTTCCGCACCCGGGTTGAGCCATACCTCGGGAATCCCCTTGCGGGCAACCTCTTCGATCACGCGTTCGCCGATCTCCGGTGGCACGTAGAACGAGGCCATGTCGATCGAGCCTGGAAAGTCGAGCACCGACGCGTACGTTTTCTGTCCCTCGACCTCAGCTTCGTTGGGATTGATCGCGAGTACGGTAAATCCCTGGCGCCGAAAGGCGCGCAGTGCGCGGTTTCCGAACTTGCGGCGATCGCTCGACGCGCCGATGACGGCGACGATTTTGGACATTCGTGTTTCAATCCAGTCTCCACCACGGAGGGCACGGGGCAAGGTTGATCGTCAAGTCCTCTGGGTCCTCCGGGTCACCGTGCTGGAGATTTATCGTGATCAGCTCGCTGCTGCCGGATGCGGCGTGTGCGCGGCGACGAAGTCGAGCAGACGCCTGCTCCCTTCGCGCAGGTTCTCCATCGACGTGGCGTATGAAATCCGGACGTAACCGGGGGCGTCGAACGCCTCGCCAGGCGTCACCGCCACGCGCGCTTCTTCGAGCAACGCATCTGCGAAATCGCTCGACGTCCGGAAGCCGTCGAGCGACAACACGTCGCTGACGTCGATGAACATGTAGAACGCCCCGGCCGGCTTGACGCAGCGCAACCGCGGGTCGGCGGTGATCCACGCGTGGAGTTGATCGCGCCGCCTGCGGTACTCATCGAGCATCTGCCACACCGGCGTTTGCGATCCCGTCAGTGCCTGCACGACTGCCTTCTGCGTAATGGAGGTGACGTTCGACGTTGAATGGCTCTGCAATGCCCCGGCCGCCGCAATCACCTTCGAGGGACCGATGGCCCAGCCGCAGCGCCAGCCGGTCATCGCGTAAGCCTTCGACGCCGACCCGCAGAGCACCGTGAGATCGCGGCAGCTCCGCGCGAGGACCCCGGGAAGATTGTGCGCCACGTGGTCGTAGATCAGCTTTTCGTAGCAGAGATCCACCACGATCCAGATGCTCTGCCGCGCCGCGGCATCGGCGATGGCCTCGAGCTCGCTCTCCGCGATCAGGGCTCCGGTCGGATTGCATGGCGAGTTGACGATGATACCGCTGGTGCGCGGCGTGACGGCATCCAGTATCGAACGCGCGTGAATCGCGAACCCGTCTTCGCTGTGCGTGCGCACCAGCACCGGCGTCGCATCGGCGAGCTTGATCTGCTCCGTCAAGGTCGGCCAATACGGCGCGTGTGTGATGACCTCGTCGCCGGGGCCCCACAGCGTGAGTGCCGCGTTGTAGAGCGCCTGTTTGCCCCCGGCGGTGATGATCACCTCGCCGTCCGTGTAGTCCACGCCGTAATCCGCACGGTACCGATCGGCCACCGCCCGCTTCAGCTCCGCGATGCCGGAGGGAGGCGTGTACTTCGTGAAGTCGTGATCCAGCGCCTCGTGTGCGGCTTCCTTGACGGGGTTCGGCGTCGGAAAATCGGGTTCCCCCGCCCCAAAGTCGATGACCTCCAGCCCGGCGCGCCGCAACCGATCCACGGTCGCCGTTACGTTCATCGTCGGCGAGGTTGCAATGCGCGTGGTGCGATCGGCAAGTTTCATCGGATTCCTTTCCTCTGGCCTGAAAGGCGCCCGCTGCACGGTCACCTGTAGCACGAGGCTTTCAGCCGAGCGATCCTAAACTTTTTCACGAAGGCGCTGCTCGACGACCTCCGGCACGAGGCCCTCGACGCGGCCGCCCAGTTTGAACACTTCCTTGATGAGCCGAGAGCTGATGTACGTGTACTGTTCGGCTGGCATCATGAAGACCGTTTCAATCTTCGGATTCAGACGCTGATTCATCAAGGCCATCTGAAATTCGAACTCGAAGTCCGAGACGGCTCTCAGGCCCCGCACGATCGCCTGCGCCCGGCGCCGCTGCACGTAATCCACCAGCAAGCCATCGAAGGTGTCCACCTCGACGGCGGGGTGTTTCTTGAAGACCTCCCGGGCGATTTCGACGCGCTCGTCCATCGAGAACAGCGGCGCCTTCTCCGCATTCACGAGAATGGCGACGATGATGCGGTCGAAAAGACGGGCCCCGCGAAGAATGATGTCGACGTGTCCGTTGGTCAGTGGATCGAAGGACCCGGGATAGACGGCGAGTGTTGGCATTGCGACGCTCGTGGCAGTGTCCGCTTTCAGACCGATCTCGTGTAGAAACTGAGCACGCTGTCGCCGGACATGACCTCTCGCGATCGCGCCAACGGTCCCGCGCGGTCCGGCAGCGTCCGGCGCCGCGCGTGCTCGACCACCACGATGCCGTCCGGTGCGAGCACGTCAGCAACTCTCGGAAGATTCCGATCCGGTGCGTCGTCGTACGGCGGATCGAGGAATACGATGTCGAAATTCGATCCGGCCTCGCGCAAGTTCGCGAGCGCGCGCGCCACGCTGCCGCGGATGATAGCACAGCCTCTCTCGATGCCGCAGTGCGTCAAGTTCTCTGCGATGAGCGCCTGCGCTCGCCGATCGCGTTCGATGAACGTTACCGTCGCGGCGCCGCGACTCAGCGCTTCGATGCCCGTCGCGCCCGTCCCCGCATATCCATCGAGCACACGCGCCCCTTCGATGCGCGGCGCGAGAATATTGAACAACGTCTCGCGCAGCTTGTCGGACGTGGGGCGCAAGCCTTCCCACGCCGGCGACCTGAGACGGCGGCCCTTGAGCGAGCCCGCAATCACGCGCACGACAAACCCTGCAATCGGGCAAGGAGGTAATCTGGTAATCGGATCGGGAATTTGTGCTGCAGAGATCCAATCCAATTATGAAATTACCAGATTACCCGATTACCCAATCTCGATTAGCCGAAACCTCTGCTGCCAGTTCGCAAGAAGGCTGTCAATCGCTATCGGCGACGGCGCGGTTCGATCGAACCAACGCGACGCTTCAGCGTGTGCCTGGTCGAGCACGTCGCGGTCGCGGAGCAGGTCGATCAGTCGAAACGTAGGCACGCCGGCCTGACGGGTACCGAAGAAATCGCCAGGACCGCGCAGCTGCAGGTCGCGCTCGGCGATGTCGAAGCCGTCGGTCGTCTCCGCCAACGCCTTGAGCCGCTCGCGTGCTTCGTCGGTGAGCGGCGATTGATACAGGAGGAAGCAATACGACTGATGCCGATCGCGGCCTACGCGGCCCCGCAGCTGATGCAACTGCGACAGCCCGAACCGCTCGGCATGCTCCACGATCATCACGCTGGCGTTCGGCACGTCGATGCCGACTTCGACGACGGTCGTGGACACGAGAATCTGCAGATCGCCGGCGGCAAACGCCTTCATGACGTGTTCCTTCGCGTCCGGCTTGAGCCGGCCGTGCAGGAGGCCGACGCGGTATTGGGGAAACACGTCGTGCGCGAGCGTATCGGCCATCTCGGTCGCCGCCCTGAGATCGACCTTTGCAGACTCCTCGACGAGTGGATAGATCACGTACGCCTGCCGGCCGGCATCGAGCTGCGACCTGACGAACTCGTGTATCTCGTCGCGACGCGATTCCGGTTTGGCGAGTGTCTTGATCGGAACGCGACCGGCCGGCAATTCGCGAATCGTGGACACATCCAGATCGCCGTACACCGTGAGCGCCAGCGTGCGCGGAATCGGCGTCGCCGTCATCACCAGGACGTCCGGGTGCAGGCCTTTCGCCCGCAGTGTGGCGCGCTGGAGCACGCCGAATCGATGCTGCTCGTCGATGATTGCAAAGCCCAGCCGGTGGAACCGCACGTCTCCCTGCACGAGCGCGTGGGTGCCGACCACGAGCGGAATCGTGCCGGCGGCCACTTCAGCGGTGTGCTCGCGCCTGGCGGCCGTTCCAGTGGAACCGGTCAACAATGCGACGCGAAAGCGCGACGCCTCCAGCAGCCGCGTGACATTGAAGAAATGCTGCTCGGCAAGGATCTCGGTCGGCGCCATGAACGCGACCTGTAGTCCGTTTTCCATAGCAACAACGGCCGCGATCAGCGCCACGATCGTCTTTCCGGCGCCTACGTCGCCCTGGAGCAGACGATTCATCGGCTGCGGACGCTGCATGTCCTCGACGATGTCCTTCAACGCCTGTTTCTGACCGCGGGTCAGATGAAACGGCAAGACATCACGGGCCGACTTGCGGATGCGATCGTCCACACGCACCGGCGTCGGTTTGCGTTCGGCAGCCGCCGAGCGGCGCCGGGCAATCACACCGACGTGAAACAGGAATGCTTCTTCGAAGATCAAGCGCCGCTGGGCGGGCGTGTCGAATCGATTCAGGGCCTCGAGGCGTTCGTCCTCGGGCGGAAAATGCGCCGCAACGAGCGCGGCCTGCCGAGACGGCATCCCGAGACGAACCCGAATCTCGTCAGGAAGCTGATCGGGCAGATCCGGCGGCAGACGCTGGAGCGCGTCGTACACCAGGCGACGCTGCATCTTCGGTGTCACCGCGCCTGTTTTTTCGTATACGGGGACGATCCGGCCGGTGTGGATGGTCTCCCCTTCCTCATCGTCGAGGATTTCGTACTGCGGGTTCGTGATCTGGAGGCTCGCTGATCCGCGCATTTCCACCGGTCCGTACAGCACAACGTGCTGTCCGCGCATGAAGATGTCGCGCAGGAAGGGCTGATTCAGCCACACCGCTCGCAGCGATCCCGTGCCATCGTCCACGGCTGCCTCGAAGATCTTGAATCCAGGCCGGCGCGTTGACCGCAGTCCGCAGGCGATCACGCGCCCGGATATCGACGCCTCGCGGCCAGGTTTCAGCGAGGCAATGGATTGCAGGCGACTGCGATCCTCGTAGCGGATCGGAAAACGATAGAGAAGATCTTCGACGGTTCGCAGGCCGGCACGTTCGAGGTCCGCGGCACGGCGGGGTCCGACACCTTTGAGAAACTGCAGCGGCGTGGCGAGCGCAGAGGGGTCGGCCCCCTCCCGGGTCATTGGACGATTATGGCCTGACCCCGTTCCACCTGGATCTCGCGGATGCGCGCAGGCAGGGCAAATGGGTCGTCGATGCTGATACCGGACGGACGCTCAGGCGATTTCGAGTAGTAGCTGATGATCTCCTGGAGCAGCAGCTTCGGGATCGGAAGGCCGCTGATGCTCGCCGACTCGACCGAGAACTGTCCGACACCGTTGTTCGTCTTGAGGACCCCCGTTGCGGCGACGGGCAATCGGCCTGTCAGGTAATTCATCGGATCGAGGAGGCTCGTCGGATTTCTCTGACGCCTGACGGCGTCCAGATCCACGACTGCGCGCCCCGACAATCGGCCCGTACCGAGAATCGAAACCGCCGGTTCGACAACGCCCGCCGGGATCTGGTCGCCCGCGTCATGGGTGAGATAGCCATTCACCTCATTCTCGGTAACCGTCGTGCGGCGCCCCGCCTTGCTCGGCTTCTCGGCCTCGGCTGTGATGATGGCCACCTTCTGCCGCAGAAGCTCCGCGTCGTGCTTCGACGCGCGACCCGCCTGAATGCCAGCAGCCGCCAGCGAGGCGCTAGCCACAGAGACGAGGCACACGACAACTCTGGCTTTTCTAATCCCCACTCCCTGATCCGTAATCCAGTCGCTATTTTACCTTGGCCCGATTGGCCTGACGGGCCCTTGCGATGAGCTCGAGCTTGCGTCGCTCCATGACCTCTTCGAAGACGCGGAACTTGGCCTGCTGGCGGATGTCGAGCACCTGATCGATGCTTTCGTAGGCTTTCTTCTCGTCCGCCGCGCCCTGCGTGTCGATTTCTTGCAGCTTCTTGAGCATGTCCCGGAGCTGAGTTTCGTCTCCGGGCGTCTGGTTCAGGAGACGACGGAGCTCCATGACCACGCGTGAACGCTGTTGAAGCGTGCGGCGGCGGGCGTCCTGCAGTGCCTTGTAGCGGGTGAGAAACGTGGAGAACTGCCCCTCGCTGATCTGCAGCTGATCCTGCGCTTGCATCAGCGCGTACGCATCGAACATCCGCTGCACTTCCGCGGGCGAGACGGCTTCGACGTCGGGTGTTCCACCGAGGCGCCCTTGGCGTCCGGCCTGGGCTCCAAGCGAAATCCCCCCGACTGCGAGCGTCATGAACAGAATCGCAAGGCGCTTCATCGAACGACCACTCTACACTGAGACCCGGTCAGGCGCCCGGGCGCTTGAGTTCCGCCCGCAGCAGACGCTCGAGTGTGCGCAACTCGTCGGCGTTCAGATGCGTCACCGCATGCTCCGCGGCGTCCGGCGACGCGAAGCCGGCGTCGGCTGCGGCTTCCAAGTCCATGCCGTCTGAGAGATCGGTGACGAGCGTCAACATCGGATCGATCGCATCGCCTGCGCCGAAGGATGGTTCGGCAACCGCCGCCGCGCTCGTCGTTGACGGCACATACGATGACGTCGCGACTGGAGCGGTTGGGCTGACCTGCGTCGGCGGTGCGAGCGTGACGGCGATTACGACTGCCACCGCCGCTACCGCCGACAGCGGAACGAGCAGCGGCCGCCTGAGCCAGGCCATCCACCCTGACCGGGGATCCGGTTCGGTCGAGATCCGCTGACGAACATCGGCTGAGAGGCGATCCCAAAAGAGCGGCGACGGCTCGGGCACGTCGGCGTTGACCGACACTCTAGACAGCGCCGCACGCACCGACTCGAGTTCTTCACGGCACGTGCGACATTCGCCGAGATGCGGGATCGACGCTTCAGACTGCGTTCCCTCCGCTACGTCGATGAACTGATCAGGTGTCAGGTGCATGTCAGAAGACCTCGGCTCCCAGCAGCTTCCTCAGGTTTCCCAGCGCGTGAAAGAAGTTGGCCTTGACCGCGCCTACGGAGCTTCCGAGCACGGTCGCAATTTCCTGGTGCGACATGTCGTGGTACACGCGGAGGACGAGCGTCGCGCGCTGCTTGCGCGGCAATTGCGCGATCGCCGCTCGCACGCGCGCCTGTCGCTCCGCTCTGATCAGCCGATCGGATCCCGAATCGGCGTGGTTGTCGACGAACTGACGGTCGCCGATCGGTTCGTTGGGCAGCGGCCGTGCGCTCACTCGATTCAGACAGACGTTAACGGCGATCCGATACAGCCACGTGGCCAGCGACGAATGTCCGCGAAACTTCCGAAGCCCTCGAAAAGCGCGAACGAAGACGTCCTGCGACAAATCACTGGCATCTTCGTGATTCCCGACGAACCGGTAACACAGCTGATACACGGGACGCCGATGGCGCTCGACGATCAGATCGAATGCCTCGCGCCGGCCAGCGAGACACGCTTCGACGAGCGCCGGTTCGTCCAGCGCATCGAGTGAAGCGTCAGCGCTTGGCATCGGCCAGGGTCCGGGCAATGTCCATGTCCACGATGAGGGCATCGACTGGCCTCACTCAGCCTTACGAGATTAGACCGGATGGCGGAATGAAGCGTTACATGTTGGGGCCGGGCCAACAGGATCCCGTCTGCGTCGACACCCGGGCTATTGACCTTCGCCTTTCTTTTGCGTATCGTATCCGCGGAGGGAGCGTCCATGCTTCCATTAACGAAGAGGCAGCGCGAGATTCTGGACTACTTGAACGAATTCATCCGGCAGCACGGGTACGCTCCAAGCCTCGAAGAGATCGGACGCCGTTTCGGCCTCTCTTCGCTCGCCACGGTCCACAAACACCTCACCAATCTGCAGGAAAAAGGGTTCATCAAGCGAGCGTGGAACCGCAGCCGGTCGGTCGAGATGATACCGACGAGGACGGGTGGCCGCGCAGTTGAGCTCCCGCTTCTCGGCTATGTGGCGGCGGGGTCGCCAATCGAAGCGATCGCGTCCAGTGAAACGATTGCGGTGCCCGAGGACCTGGTCGGAAAACGGGACACCTACGTGCTCCGCGTTCGGGGCGATTCAATGATCGACGAACAGATTCGCGACGGCGATTTCGTCGTGGTCGAGGATCGCAAGACGGCGGACAACGGCGAGATGGTGATCGCGCTGCTTGCGGGATCGGACGTCACACTGAAGAAGTTCTATCGTGATCCGGGCGGCAAGGTTCGCCTGCAACCGGCGAATGCGGCCATGCAACCGATCTTCGTCGATCCCGATCAGGTGCAGGTCCAGGGCGTCGTCGTGGGAGTCATGAGGAAATACTGAAGTTGACAGTTCACGGCTAACAGTCGACAGTAGAGGACGTCCGCGTCCATCTGAACCGTTAACTGTCGGCTACGCCATGACTGATCAGCCCAAGCAAATCAACTTCACGATCGTTCCCGACGACACGCCCGCCGTTCCACGCACCTACGCGAATTTCTGCTCGATCGCCCACACGCCGTTCGACTTCACCCTCACGTTTTGTGAAGTGATGCCGCTTTCCGAGAAAGAGATTAAGGAAGCCGAGTCGGAGCACATCGTGCGCGCGCCCGTCCGGACCAAAATCGTCGTGCCCGTGCAATTCGTCCCGAACCTGATCGCGGCGCTGCAGGAGCACTGGCGCGTCTTCTCCGATTCGTACAGCAACGTGGGCTGGAACAAGGGATCGGGAATCACGCATTGAAGACCGGACGCGACACGCAGCGGATCCTGGATGCGCTCGAGTCGCAGCACCCCGATGCCGACACCGAGCTCCACTACACCACGGCGTTCGAACTGCTTGTAGCTACGATTTTGTCGGCGCAATCGACCGATGCCCGCGTGAACGTGGTCACCCCGTCGCTGTTCAAGCGGTACCCGACGGCGGCGGCGCTGGCCCAAGCCACGCCGGCGGACCTCGAACCGCGAATCCTGTCGACCGGCTTCTACCGGCAGAAGTCGAAAGCCCTCATCGGCATGGCGCAGGCGCTTGTCGCCGAGCACGGCGGCGAGGTTCCCGCGAAAATGGACACGCTTGTGAAGCTGCCGGGCGTTGGCCGCAAGACCGCCAACGTCGTGCTCGGCCACGCGCTCGGCGTGCCAGGCCTTCCCGTCGATCGTCACGTGCTGCGCGTCTCCAATCGCATCGGCCTCGCGGAATCGGACGACCCCGTGGTCGTCGAACAACAGCTGTGCAAGGCGCTGCCCCGGAAGCGATGGACGCGCGCGTCCGACACCTTGATCCTGCACGGCCGCCGCATCTGCCGGCCCAAACCGATGTGCGACCAATGCGCCGTGCGTGACGACTGCGACTATTTCCGGATCGTTGTTGCGCGCGAACGCACGCCGAAACGATCGAGATCGACCCATGGATCGCGCAGCGTTCGAGCGTCACGTCGCTGAGGCGCTGGCCTCCATCCCGCGACGGTTTCGCGACGCGATGCAGAACATCGTGATCGTGGTCGAAGACGAACCCTCGCCGGCGCTGCTTGCGGAGATGGAGATCGAGCCGCCCGACACGCTGCTCGGCCTGTATCAGGGCACCCCGCTGACCGAACGCACGTGGGCGTATGGCAACACGCTGCCCGATCGCGTCCTGATCTTCCAGGGCCCGCACGAGCGGGAATCCGAGGACGAGGAGGACCTGGTCGTGTGCATCGGCGAAACGCTCATTCACGAGATCGGTCACTATTTCGGGATGACCGAGGAACAGATCGAGGAAATCGAGGAACATTACTGGCGAAAAAGGGGTCGTACCCCTTTTCACGAAGCATAGTGCGCCGCTCGGCAATGCAAGCAAAGGGGGGAGTGATCAGGAACGCGCAAAAAGGGCGACAGACCGCGAAGAGACGACTGACGGTCAACTGACTGCCAGCACCGCACATGATTCGCGCGCGTAAGCGCTTCGGTCAACACTTTCTCGAACCAGCGTGGGTCAGCAAGGTCGTAGAAGCCATCGATCCGAAGCGGGAGGACGTCTTTCTCGAGATCGGCCCGGGACGCGGCGCGCTGACGCGGCCGCTGGCGAATTGCGCCCGAGCCGTCATCGCCTTTGAGATCGATCGCGATCTTGCTGCGGGGTTGCGCGCCACCGGGCCGTCTCGCGTCACCGTCGTGGAGGGCGATTTTCTTGAAACGGTCGAGAATCGGTTGCCTCGTGACACACCCGTTCGAGTCGCCGGCAATCTGCCCTACAACGTGGCGTCGCCAATTCTCTTCAAGCTCGTCGAGATGTCGTTGTCGGGCGTACGACTGACCGATGCGACGGTGATGCTCCAGCGAGAGGTCGCCGACCGCTTGCTCGCTGAGCCCGGCAGCAAGGAATACGGCGTGTTGTCGGTTCTGATGAGTCATTCGACGTCGATCGAGCGGCTGCTGTCGCTGCCGCCAGGGGCGTTTCGGCCGCCGCCACAGGTCCGATCGACGCTCGTACGTCTGCGGTTTCACCCGCCCGACCCCCCGGTGCGGGATGCGACCCTCTTCGCGGCTCTGGTACGGGCCGTCTTCAGCCGGCGCCGCAAAACGCTGGCGAACGCTCTGCACGCCTATCGTGCGGGGCCACCGATACCCGCCGCCCTGGCCCTCGCCCGTGCGGATATCGACGGTGGTCGACGGCCCGAAACGCTGAGCGTCGCGGAGTTCGCGCGGCTGGCGGATGTCTATGCAGGCGCCCGGCAACCTGGGACATGAGCGTCAGACTGCAAAGGACCGGTCCAAGACAAAGCTGTGGTATAGTTTCGCGCTAAGTTTAGGTACCAGCCGGCTTTAGCCGGATTCTGCCCTGCATCACAACATTCAGGCGCTCCCAGGCACCTGATTGAGCCGTATGCCGGCTCGCTTCGGATGGGACACGTCCGCCAGGAGTGTCTCGGCGAGGCTGCGACCTCATTACGGGATGCTCGAAGTCGTGCCGCTAGGCGGTCTCGGCGAGTTCGGGATGAACATGCTCGCGTTCACATGGGGCGACACAACCCTGGTGGTGGATGCGGGTGTGATGTTTCCGGATCCCGACATGCCAGGCGTGGATCGCATCATCCCGGACCTGACCTACCTGCAGCAGAAGGGGCGGGCAACAGCCGTCGTGTTGACGCACGGTCACGAAGATCACATCGGCGGCGTTCCGCACGTGATCCCATTCGTCAGCGGTCCGGTCTACGGCACGCCGCTGACACTTGCGCTCGTTGAACCGAAACTCCAGGAGCACGGGATTGCTGACCACGAGCTTATTCCCGTGCGCCCGAAGCAGCGAGTCACCGTCGGTCCATTCATCATCGAATTCATCCGCGTGACGCACAGCATGCCAGATTGCGTCGCGCTCGCGATTCAGACGCCGGCCGGAGTTATCATTCACACTGGCGATTTCAAAATCGATCAGACACCAATCGACGGCGAACACTTCGATATCCACCGGTTTGCCGAGCTCGGGGGTCAGGGCGTTCTGGCCCTTTTGGGGGACAGCACCAACGTCGATCGGCGCGGGTTCACCGGGTCGGAACTCGATGTCGTCGAAGCCTTCGAAGAGATATTCACGAGCTCGCGCGGCAAGCTCATCGTTGCGGCGTTCGCCTCCAGCATCTATCGGATGCAAATCCTGGTAGACCTTGCCGCGCAATTCCATCGCAAAGTCGCATTTGTCGGGCGCGGGATGATGCAGAATTCCGAGATCGCGCTACGCCTCGGCCATCTGCACATTCCATCGGGGATGCAGATTCGCGACTCGGAGGTAGCCGGCTATCCGGCGCAGGAGGTGCTGTGCCTGGTCACTGGCTCACAAGGTGAGCCGCCGTCGGCGCTTTCGCGTATCGCGATCAACGATCACCCGAACGTGAAGCTGACCGAGGACGACACCGTCGTCATTTCGGCCAGGGCGATTCCCGGGAACGAAAAAGCGATCGGACGCGTCATCAATCACCTCGGCCGCCGCGGCGCCGATGTCATCCACGAAGGCATCAAGCACGTCCATGTATCAGGCCACGGCAGCGAGGAGGAACTGAAGCTGATGCTGTCGCTGGTGCGGCCGCGCTTCTTCGTCCCCGTGCACGGCGAGTACCGACAGTTGTCGCAGCATGCGCGCATCGCGCGACGCGTGTTCGCCGGCCGCGATCCACGGCCCGACATCCTGCTCGCCGAGGACGGCGACGTCCTGGTGTTCGACGAGAGCGGCGGACGCATCGCGGGCAAGGCGCCCGTCGGCCGCGTGCTGATCGACGATACGCGAACGGGCGAAGTGGGCGACGAAGTGCTCCGCGACCGGCGGCGCCTTGCGGAGGAGGGGCTCGTTGTGCCGGTCGTGGCGATCAACAAGCAGACCGGGGCGCTCGAAGGCGTCCCCGACATCATCACGCGGGGATTCGTCATGGAAGACGGTCAAGCCGTGCTCGCCGACGGTGCCCGGTTGCTCAGCGACGTGGTCGAACACGCCAGCATCGAGGAGCGCACCGATCAGGGACTTATCCGGGAGAAGCTGCGCATCGAGCTGCGCCGCTTTTTTCGTAAACGTTTGGGACGAAGGCCATTCGTCCTGCCCGTCATCATGGAGATCTGACTCGTGCGTGGATCGTCGACAGTGTCGCGGCGTATGAGCGAGTTCGTCGGCATGGCGTTGTTCGCCGCCGCCCTCATCTGGGTCGTGTCGCTCGCCAGCTACGAACCCTCGGACGCGGTATGGTTTTTCAGCAGCGGATCGCACGCGGCGCCGGCGAATTTCGCCGGCCGAGTCGGCGCATTCCTCGCCGAGCTGTCGTTTCAACTGTTTGGCTACGCCGCTTACCTCATTCCGGCGGCCTTCGTCATCATCGGCTGGCACTACTTCTGGTGCCGGACGTTCGACGCTGCCGCCACCAAGGCCACCGGGGCGATGCTCCTCGTCGCGGCCATCAGCACGTTCCTGAGCCTCGTATTTGGCACCGTGGAGGTCTCCGGCAAGGCCTTTCGCGCCGGCGGCTATACCGGGGAATTCCTCGCGAAGGAAATGTCAGAGTACCTCGCACGAACCGGATCGCTCATCGTGATCCTCACGCTGATCTTCCTCGCGATCATCCTGTCGACGCAGTTTTCCTTCGGTCGATTTTTCGGTTCGATAATCGCTGCGGTCAAGGTTGGCGCGATACGGCTCGTTGACTCGCTGCACGCGTGGCGAGAGGAGCGTCGGCGCGAGAAGCAGCGGCGTGAGGTCATCGCCAAGCACATGAAGAAAGGCACGGCAACCGCCGATGCCAGGCCACCCGTCATTGCCGGCGGCGATCTGTCCGCCGATCGATCGGCCAAAGCCTCGCGCGCCACCGATGCGGCCAGGGCCGCAACCGGATCGAGAGTTGGCAGCCAAACGGACGAAGCAGCAGCCGGCGCGAACGGGAAAACCGGGGCGGTGCGCGGCTTCAGCCCGGCGGACGACGAAGATGAAGCGGCGACTGGCAAAGCACCAGCATTCGGCAGCCCGAAGTCGTTTGCGCCGCCCAAACCGCCGAAGGTCAATGTTCCCGCTCCTCCGCTGCCCATTCCGGATCCCGAACCGATGACGAAGGCCCCCGCCGAGCGCCGCAGGGGCGAATACGCCCTGCCGCCGCTCGCGCTGCTCGACGCTCCGAAAACGGAGCGCAAGATCGACGAGCGCGAGCTGATGGATAGCGCGCGCCTGCTCGAGGAAAAATGCCGCGAGTTCTCGGTGGAAGGGACCGTCGTGCAGATCCACCCGGGACCCGTCGTCACGACCTTCGAGTTCAAGCCGGATGCTGGCGTGAAGTACTCGAAAATCACCGGACTGGCCGACGATCTGTGCCTCGCGATGCAGGCCGAGTCGGTGCTGATCGATCGCATCCCCGGTAAATCGACCGTCGGCATTCAAATTCCGAATCGGATGCGCGAGCAGATCTCGCTGCGCGAGATGCTCGAGTCCGAGACCTATCGCCGTTCGACCTCGAAGCTCACGATCGCGCTCGGAAAGACGATCCACGGGGAGCCCTACGTCGCCGATCTCGCGTCGATGCCCCATCTGCTGATTGCCGGCTCGACAGGCGCCGGCAAGTCTGTGGGCATCAACGGCATGCTGACGAGCATCCTCTATCGCGCCTCTCCGGACGATGTGCGGACGATCATGATCGATCCCAAGCGCCTCGAGCTCGGGATGTACGATGACATCCCCCACCTGATGACGCCGGTCGTGGTCGACCCGAAGCAGGCCGCCAACGCCTTGCGGTGGGCCGTGCGCGAAATGGAGGAGCGCTACAAGACGCTGGCCGCCGAGGGTGTCCGCAACATTGAGCAGTACAACCGCAACGTGCAACACGCGATCGCCGAGAAGCGGACGCCGAAGGACGGTCAGGAGCCGAAGCCGCTGCCCTTCATCGTCGTGGTCATCGACGAGTTGGCGGACCTGATGATGGTGGCCAGCAACGAGGTGGAGGAATCGATCGCGCGGCTGGCGCAAATGGCCCGGGCAGTCGGCATCCACCTGATCCTGGCGACGCAGCGTCCGTCAGTCGACGTGATTACCGGGCTGATCAAGGCGAACCTCCCGGCACGCATCTCGTTCCGCGTGTCGTCGAAGATCGACTCGCGGACGATCCTTGACGGCAACGGCGCGGAACAACTGCTCGGCCGAGGCGACATGCTGTTTCTGCCCCCCGCGTCGTCGCGAGTCATTCGACTCCACGGCCCGTACATTTCGGAGCAGGAGAGCGCTCGACTGGCCAGCTATCTGCGCAAACAGGGCAAACCGATCTACGACGAGACGATCACGGCCGAGGAGAAAACGGCCGCCGACGGCGTCGAGATGGACAAGGACGATCTGTACGACGAGGCGGCGCGCATCGTCGTGCAGAGCGGTCAGGCATCGATCTCGTACCTGCAGCGCCGTCTGCGCATCGGATTCAGCCGTGCCGCCCGTCTGGTGGACATGATGGAGATGGAAGGTCTCGTGTCGCCATCGGCCGGCGGGAAGCCTCGAGAGGTGCTTGTCGCGAAGGATTATTTCGATGAAGTCGATGCACAGTTGCGATGACGATGTCGCTCGGCGTGTGCTGACCAGCGTCTCCGTCGCGGCGGTGGCGGCACTCGCTCTGGCCGGCGTCCGCCTGCATGCCGGCCCGGCGATCGCCACCATCACCGACGTTCGCCGGACGGTCCTTTCGGACGCCGTGCGCGTGACCATCGAGCTCGACCGTGAGGTGCCGTTTCACGACGAGCGCATTCCGGGTCCGATGCGCGTATTCGTCGACATGCCGGGGACACGGCCTGCCGCGCCACTCATGGATCAGACCATCCGGTTCGACGTCGACACCGACATCGTCCGGCAGATTCGAATCGGTCGGCATCCGAACAGCACCACTCGCGTCGTTCTCGATGCGACGGATGTGGGCACGTACTCCGTGTATCCCCTTTACCATCCCTTCCGTATCGTCATCGATTGCATGCGCGACACTCCGGCGGCGAAGGCGACAGCTGGGACGATGCCACCGGCGCCGCTACGGTTGGCACCCGCGCTGCCGCCTCCGGCGCCGCTGAAGGCCCGGCGGCTGACCGCGCAATGGATGCACCGGCTGCCCTCCATGTATCCCCGTCGATCTGCCGCCATCGCCGCGGCGCACACGGCCATCGCCGTCGCGCCAGAACGCTTTCCTCAGTTCGACGACAACGTGCCGCCGCCAGTGGTCGAGCCGCCGCCCAGTACGGAGACGGCGATGGGCACCCCGAAGCCTGGCGAAGGTGGAACGACCACACCAAGGTCGCGCGAAAGCGGGCCGGCATCGATCGGTTCGCCGAAACGCGTCCCTGGTGGCGTCTCGATGTCGCGACAGCTCGGTCTCAATGTCTCCCGTATCGTCATCGATCCGGGTCACGGCGGCCACGATCCGGGCGCGAAAGGCTTAGGCATCAACGAAGCGGAAGTGGTTCTCGACGTCGCGTTGCGACTGGAGAAGCTGCTGCAAAAGGTGCCGGGTGTCGAAGTGATCCTCACACGGCGCACCGACGAATTCATTCCTTTGCAGGAGCGGACGGCCATCGCGAATCGTGAAGGCGCCGACTTGTTCCTCTCGATTCACGCCAACGCCAGTTCCCTGGAGTCGGCGCGCGGCATCGAAACGTATTTCCTGAATTTCGCGAACAATCTGTCGGCCGCAGAGGTCGCGGCTCGCGAAAATGCTGCTTCAGGCCAGGGCATGAGCGCGCTACCCGACATGGTGAAGGCGATTGCGCTGAACAACAAACTTGACGAGTCGCGAGACTTCGCCTTGCAGATTCAGCGCACGATGATGGAACGGCTGCGTGCGACGAACAAGACGATCAGGGATCTCGGCGTCAAGCAGGCGCCATTCGTCGTGCTGATCGGCGCGGCCATGCCGAGCGTGCTCTCCGAGATTTCGTTCGTCACGAACCCGCAGGAAGTCAGGCTGCTGAAGGGCGCGGTCTATCGCCAGCGGATCGCCGAGGCATTGTTCGCCGCCGTGCGGAGGTATCAGACGTCGCTGAAGAACGTGACCACCGCGGCAAATCAGCGGTAGGCACCTTCCCGTTCTTGATCGTTATGGTGGGCAGCCCAGAGACCGATTCGCTCGGCTGAACAAGCCGCATCAGTGATCGAACGGCTTACTCGAACGCATCCAGAAAAGCACGGCACCGAACACCGCGGCGGCGATCACGGCGACCAACGTCAGGATACCGGTCAGCCCAAGTGCGCCGATCAGGAGATCGGCCAGCCCGGTCGGATCCCGCTTCGGCTCGACGATCTTCACGATGACGGGCCCAGTCGGCTGCGACTGTTGGCGCGCAAAGGTCTGAATTACGAAGTCTGAAGTCAGGAGAAAGGGCCGGAGCATAAAGATTTCAGACTTCAGAGTTCAGATTTCAGATGTGGAGGGAAGACGTCATGCATTCGTACCGAAATCCGTGAACGCCAGCTCGGCGAGCGTCCGAACGGCGACTCCGGTCGCACCCTTCGGCATGAACGGTTTCGCTTCGTCGGCCCACGCCGTGCCGGCGATGTCGATGTGCGCCCAGGGCAGCCCCCCTGTGAATTCCTTGAGAAACAGCGCGGCGGTGATGGATCCTGCCGGACGTCCGCCCGTGTTGCTGAAATCGGCGATGTCGCTCTTGAGCTGATCGAAGTATTCGTCAAACAACGGCATCGGCCACATGCGGTCGCCTGTCTGCTCGGCCACGCGACGCACGCGGTCCACCCATTCGTTCGGCGTCCCGAACAAGCCGCTGGTGATCTTGCCGAGCGCCACCACGCACGCGCCGGTCAACGTGGCGACGTCCACGAGGTGGGTGGCGCCCAGCTGCCGCGCATACCAGAGCGCGTCGCCAAGAATCAGACGGCCCTCGGCGTCCGTATTGATCACTTCTACTGTCTTGCCGGCGGCGCTCTTGAGAATGTCTCCCGGCTTGATTGCGCGGCCGCCCGGCATGTTCTCGGTGGCGGGCACAACACCGATTACGCGAATGGGCCCCTGCAGGAGGGCAATCGCGCGCATCGCGCACGCAACGGCGGCTCCCCCTGCCATGTCGTCCTTCATGCGCTCCATCCCGTCGGCGGGCTTGATCGAGATGCCGCCCGTGTCGAACGTGATGCCTTTGCCAACCAGGCCAAGCACCGGCGAATCGGGTGCGCCCGGCGGATCGTGGCGGAACACCATCAGGCGTGGCGGTTCGCTGCTGCCGCGCGCCACCCCGAGGAGCAGTCCCATGCCGAGTTCGGCGATGCGCGTTTCGTCCAACACGTCTACGTGTACGCCGGCTTCACCGGCGATCGCGGCCGCGCGCTTCGCGAATTCGCGAGGGGTCAGCGTATTGCCGGGTTCGTTCGCCAGACCACGCGCCAGGTTGCTGCTCTCGCCGAGGATTCGGCCGCGTGCGACGCGGCTGGCCACGCGACTATCGGGATCAATCGACTCGCCTTCGACGACCACTGTCCAGGCGGGAACAGGTCCGCGCGAGACATCGACCGTCTTGTATATGCCGCCGTCGAACTCCGACAGTGTCAGTCCCTCGGCGACGGCTTGTGCCAATTGCGTTATGTCACCTTCGCCTCGAACGACGAAGCCAATGCTGCCTAGATGCCTCTGACGTCCGGCGAGCCCCGCGGTCGCTCCCTGCTTGCGCAGGATATCGCCGTTGGCGTCGGCGCGCTTGCCGCCACCAATCAGGGCGACACGGCGCGCGCGCCAGCCACGATCGGTGATGGGCGTCACGAACATGTCGTAACGCCTGGCGTCGAATTCCCTGATCGCCAATGCCCGCGCCACTTCACCCCCGGTTGCACCGTCCACACCCTGCACGGCGTCGGGCAATTCCTCTTCGAACCATGGCAAAACGAGCAGATCCACCTCGACGGCGGCAAGAGCGCCGCTGACGCACGCGATCGGAGAGCCCGACATGACTGGAGGCATCCAGTTATTATCGCTGAAGGCGCTTGCTGTCGCCCAGAGCAGCCGGTACAATCCTCTCAGCTCCCACTGAGGAAGTTAGTCTATGAAACACCTGCGGCGGTTGGCGGCGTCTGGCGTCGCGTGCGTGTGCCTGTCGACGCTCGTCGCCGCGGCCGATTTGGCACAAAGATCCGACAAGGACGCCAAGGACGCCGACTCCAAGCGCCCGCAGGTGCGCCTCAAGGCACAACCCGTCATCAGCGTCTCGCCCGCGCGCGTCGTGCTCACCGCCGAAATCGTCGGAGGCCCCAACGATTTCGAAGAGTTCTACTGTCCGGCGATCGAATGGGACTGGGGCGACGGCACGCAGTCCGAATCGTCCGCGGATTGCGAACCGTATGAGTCCGGCAAGAGCGAAATCAAGCGCCGGTTCACCGTGGAGCACGTGTTTCGTCGCGCCGGCAACTATCGCGTCGGCTTCAGACTCAAGCGACGCGACAAATCGGTCGGTTTCGCGAGCGTTCAGATCCAGGTGAGACCGGGATTGCCCGAAGGTCACTAGCGGACGCCTCCGTCCCACAACCGGACATCTCGGCGGCCGATTCCTCGAAATCGGCCGCTTTTCGCACGAAAACCACCTGTTCGCTCGCAGCTGAAGCTGGCACGAGATTGGCCTGTGGCCCGGCGTGGCCTTGCGACGCTCGATTCGGCGGCTGATGGCGGGAACGGTAATCCTGTTCACGGCCCTCCTCTCGGTCGGATTGACCGCCGCCCCGGACGGCCCGTTCTCGATTGCGATTCGTCCGGTGTTCATGCACATCGATCCGGCGGCTATCGCAGAATCACGCGCGCGGATCTTCGGAGTGGATGTCGATGTGACGCTGGGTTCGATGCACCTCCATCTGGGCTGGTCGCCGATTCCGCTGGTGCCGGCGTCAACCAAACCGACTGCAACGCTGTTCTAATTACGACATGGATTCGTTCCTCCAGGACATCCGATACGCCATTCGTACGCTCGTGCGCACCCCGGGGTTCACCGTCGTCGCGGTACTCGCGCTCGGCCTCGGCATCGGCGCGAACACGGCCATCTTCACGGTGGTCAACGCGGCCCTGATCGAGCCGCTCCCGTTTCGCGATCCGAACCGCATCATCGCGTTGTGGGAGGAGTCCGCGCGAGCGCCCGGCCGCAACAACACGATCAGCCCCGCGAATTTCATTCAGTGGTCCGAGCGGGCCACCGCCTTCGAAACCATGGCGGCGATGGTCGACACACGATCGAATCTGACCGGTGACGGCGATCCGGAGGAAGTCACCGTCCAGAATGTCACCGCTCAGTTCTTCCCTCTGCTTGGCGTGACGCCGCTCATCGGCCGTCCGTTCACGGACGCCGAGAACCGCGACCCGCAAGCCGCTGTCGTGATCCTCGGATACGATTTCTGGCAGCGCCGCTTTGGCGGCGATCGCGGTGTAATGGGCCGAACGATTCGGCTGAACGGGCGGCCGAACACGATCGTGGGCGTGATGCCGCAGGGGTTTCAGCTCTTCATCAAGTCGCGTTCGCTCGCTGGCAAACCATCCGATCTCTGGACGCCATATGTTTTCAACGCGGAGGCGCGCACCTGGAGCGGACGATTCCTCGAAGCAATCGGCCGGCTGAAGTCGGGGACGAGTGTCGAAGCCGCACAGACGCAGCTGACGACCATCGCAAGCGCGCTCGCCGTTGAATTTCCTCAGCGCAACGCCAACTGGGGCGCGCGCGTGGTCCCGTTGCGCGCCGAACTGTCGGACGAGTACCGGCGAGCGCTCCTCATTCTGACGGGTGCGGTCGCGTTCGTGCTGTTGATTGTCTGCGCGAACGTCGCGAACCTGCTGCTGGCACGCGGTGCGGCCCGGCGCAGGGAGTTCGCGATTCGCGCCGCCGTCGGCGCGGCCCGCGCTCGCGTGGTCAGGCAGCTGCTGACCGAGGGCCTCGTTCTGGCGTCCGCCGGTGGCGTGCTCGGTTTGCTGGCCGCCGGATGGGGCATCGAATTGCTTCTTGCGCTGAGTCCGGTTGACCTCTCGACGTCAGGTCCCGTCCGTCTCAACGGCGTCGTCCTCGCGTTCTCGGCGGCGGTGTCGATTGCGACCGCCGTGGTCTGTGGTCTCGCTCCTGCGTTTGCCGGCACGCGCGTCGACGCGCACGATGCGTTGTCGGACGCCCGTCAGGTCGGCGCATCGGTTCCGCATCGGCGCCTGCGCCAGGCCTTTGTCGTTGCGGAGATCGCGCTGGCTTCCGTTCTGCTGGTCGGCGCCGGTCTGCTGATGCGCAGCTTCGTCGCCCTGCGCCAGATCGACCCGGGTTACTCGACGAACAACGTCCTGACATTGCGCCTGCAGCTGCCGGCCACGAAGTATCCAGAGGACGAGCAGCGGATCCGTTTCTTCCATGCTGCCGCCGACCAGATCCGCCAGCTTCCCGGCGTTCAGGGGGTCGGCGCGATCAGTTTTCTGCCGCTGACGAGCATCGGAGCTGGAACCAGCTTCACGATCGAGGGGCGTCCGACTTCGCCACCTGGACAGAACAACAACACCGGGGTCAGCGTCTGCGACAACGGTTTTTTCGCGGCGATGAACATTCCGCTCAAACGAGGGCGCTTCTTCAGCGAACGCGAGATGCGCGAAAAGTCGAACGTCGTGATCGTCAGCGAGTCGCTCGTGCGGACC
>JBKPDW010000359.1:0-29455 GCA_046728115.1 Acidobacteriota bacterium
GTCCACGGGATTTGGCATGTCGGTCTGGCAGACCGCGGCGGAATAGCGGATCGGCTCCATCTGGTTCACTCCGGCCACCCTATTTCGACACGACAGAATCGATAGACGGGAAGCTTCTGCCCATCTTTGCTTGGCTGGAACTCATGTCACAAGGCAACAGCCACGAGAGCACGAAAGAAAGTATCCGCTGGTCAGTTTAGCGTTGCGAGCCAATCGGCGTCCGGCGAATGAGGCCCGCGCCTTCTTGAATCGTCACCGACAGATTGCCTGGAAGTGGCCCGACGACGTCGACGCGTCCACTCGGCCACGCGACGCGGACGCCGTCGACGCCGGTCGCGGCGCCAAGGCCAAAGGTCAGCGGCAGCTCGCTCTGCGACGCGTAGCTCGATCCGGTCTTCACGATCTGCCAGAGCCGGGCTCCGCCCCGGACAGCAACCTCGACACGGGCCCCGATGCCGTCGCGATTCGAGGTCGTCCCCACGGTCTGGATCCGCAGCACGTTGTTGCGATTGCCGCGGTCATTTCGAAAAAGACGCGCAGACCCGTTGTTGGTCGTCACGACGATGTCGAGGTCGCCGTCGAGGTCGTAATCGCTATATGCCGCGCCACGCGCAACAATCGGGCGCTGCAGGGCCGCGCCAGCCTGCGTGCTCACGTCCTCGAACTGCTTCTGCCCGGCGTTGCGGAACAGGTGCGGACGCTGCGCGTACGTGACACGCGACTGCACGCGCTCGATATCGTCGCTGACGTGGCCATTCGCGGCAAAGATGTCGGGCAGACCGTCGAGATCGTAGTCGAAGAAAAAGCAGCCGAAGGTCAGGCTCAGGAGCGACGACCGGCCGATGGCGGATTTTGGAGCATCGTCGATGAACAGGCCGTGACCCTCGTTGTGATAAAGCGCCATCATCTGGTTGGCGAAGTTGCCGATGATGAGGCTCGGCCGACCTGACCCGTCATAATCGGCGGCGTCGACGCCCATGCCTGCCCGCGCCACTCCCGACTCGCTGAAGGCGACGCCAGCGCCGACCGCCACGTCCTCGAATGTGGCGTTGCCCTTGTTACGGTACAGGCGGTTCGGCTCGGTGTCGTTGGCGACGAACAGGTCCATCCGGCCGTCGCCGTCGAAATCGAGCATCGCCACGCCCAGGCCTTTCGAGGAGGTGTCGAAGATGCCCGCCTGCTTCGTCGTGTTCTCGAACGTGCCGTTACCGCGGTTTCGGAACAGCGACGGACTTTGACCCTTGTACGATTCCGGCGTGCAGTAGGACTTGTTCTTTCCGTCCAACGTGCACACCAGATCTTTGTCGATCGACCACTCGACGTAGTGCGCGACGAACAGATCCACTTTGCCATCATTGTCGTAGTCGAACCAGAGCGCGCTCGTCGAGAAACCGCCATCGCCGACGCCAGCGGCAGTGGTGACGTCGGCGAACTTGCCGCCGCCGAGATTCTTGAAGAGCCGGTTGCCGCCGAGCGCGGTTATGTAGACGTCGACTTTGCCGTCGTTGTCGTAGTCGGCAGCGGCTGCGCCGATGCCGTACAGTTCCACGTCAAGACCCGACCCACGGGTGAAATCTACGAACGCACCTGTGTGCGTGTTTCGATACAGCGCGGGCAGCGATCGAGAGCCGGGATGTCCGGGCCAGTTCTTGGAGTTGACGAACAACAGGTCCTGCCAGCCGTCTCCATCCGCGTCAAACCACAACGCACCGGAGCCCATCGTCTCGGGCAGGTATTTCTGGCCGAAGGCGCCGCTGTTGTGCACGAACCGGACGCCCGCCTGCGTCGTCACGTCGGTGAACGCGGCCGGCGGGTCTGCAGCGGACACCGCGATCGCGATCGCGCCGAAGCCGAGCATCAGGAACGGGCGCGCCCGGCGGTTCATCGATGTTCGTGAATCGACTGTCGCTCGTTATTGTCTTCGGGCGACTTCAACCGATACGGTCCGGTGATCGCCTGTGCGGCTTCGTCGGCCTTGAAGCGCGTGTATAGCGACTGCTCGTGGGCGGCGAGCCACGAGTCACCCTTTCCCTGATAGCACAACATCAGGTTGTAATGCGCTTCGAGATCCTCCGGATCCACTTCCAGCGCCTTTGTGAAGCTCGCGATCGCCTCGTCGAACCGCCGCTCGAGGAACTGGACGCGGCCGATCTGATTGAGCACCACCCGGTCGCGCGGGTACTGCGCGGCCGCAGCGCGCAGGTGATCGAGCGCCTCGTCATACCGGCCCATCGTCTTGAGTGCCGTTCCGAGGAAGAAGTGTGCCTTGGCGAGACGCGGCGACAGCTTCAACGCGTGTGTGAGCATCGGCACTGCGGCATCAACGTCGCCTTCCTGAAGCTGAGCGCGAGCGACGTTCACCGGGCCGTCAGCGTAGCCGGGATCCATCGCCATCACATTTCTGAACGCTGCCTGTGCGCTTTTCAAGTCCCCCTGAAGCAGCAGTCCTATGCCGTAGTCGTTCCAGCGCTCACGAACCGACGGGTCCATCAGCGATTTGACCGTAGGAAGCGCAGCGTGCTCGTCCGCGACGTCAATCGATGCCGTCGCTTCTGCCATGACGGTCGTCGGGATGTCGGGGATCGCCTTCACCTTCCCGGACACGCCTGACGTGTCTCCGGCGAACCGCCACACGCCGTCGTCGTACGACCGGCTCACCGGCGGATTGGTCTGCGATGGATCGCGGACGCCGGCGAACGCCCACTGTGTGTTCCACCAGGCAAACTTGCGATAGTTCACCTTCGCACGCAGGAGGATCCTGTTGCCCGAATCGCGTGGGATTTGGAGTCGGTAATGAACCGTATCGGCCGCACCCGGCGGTACCAGCCGCACGTACGCGACCGAGCGCGTCATCCAGGCATTTCGCTTGTTGATCGGGTTGCCGTGCTCGTCGAGCTGCAGGCTGCGGTAGAAGTGCGCTGCGGGATCCACCGGCCCTTTGCCTTCGTCCGCGACGGCTCCACTGTGAAGCAGCACGCGGCCTCTATCGTCCGCGGCTTCCAGCTCTACCCAGACATCGAACGCGTCGACGGTGCCGCCTGGGAAAAAGTGACCCACCTTCCGCGTGCGCACGACGACCTCGACCCGGACCGATTCACCGCGACGCACCGTCACAGGAATTCTGTCGAGCGGCGCCAACACCTCGGGCGGCGGAGCCGTGGTCGTCACCGCCGCGGCGCCGAAGGAGGCGGATTCTTCGCCCACCGCGAACGTACTTGCGATCCGCCCGCCTTCCGCCACGCCGCGAGCGCCTCTCTCAGTCTCTCTGGCCTCCGAGCGCGCGATCCCGAATATGTCGACAGAGATTTGGCCATCACGGAGGAAATCCTGAACGACTTTCAACTGCGTCGGATCGTGATTGACGAACGGAAGCGCAGTGTTCGCGCCAGGGAAACGGTGCGACCGAACCTTGCCGTTCTTCGCGGCGGGATCGTTGGAGTTCACGAGCGGCATGTGGCAGTCGGCGCATTTCTGCGGCACCGTCGGGTAATAGAACGACCGGGCTCCCTGCCCCGACACGCCCGATGCCTGCCAGTTGTCGTAGTCGTTGAAGCCGCGGAACCACCGATAACCGTTCACCGGCATGTCAAGATGCACCTTGTGGCAGACCGAGCAGAACTCCGCGGTCTGCTCGCGATGGAACGGCTTCAGGAATGTCTGGCGATGCGGCGCCGGCGCGAGGTACAAAAGCGAGTCGTGCGCCCGTCGCAGCAGAGGGTTCTCGCTCGCCGCGAGGTCGTGCAGCGGCGGGTACTCGATCTCGAAGTCGCCCTGCCCCATCGAACTGTGCACACGCGTGATCGAATGGCATGAAGTGCAGGCCAGACCGGCGTGCGCCTCGGGCGTATTGATCTGCTCTCTGATGGGGCGGTCGAAGCGTCCATTGAAGAAGACGGCATGATCGTGGCAGCCCGCACACCATTTCGACGGCCGCGTGCCGACCACGTCCTGCATGTACTCGATCGATTTCCGATACCACTGGTTGTTGAACGACGAGAAATGGTGCGCGGACGAGCTCCATTGGTCGTAGATGTCGCGGTGGCAGCGACCGCAGCTCTCGCTCGTCATGAAGAAGTTCGCCGGGATGATGCCATTGACGTTCGTGTTCGCCGACGAGGGAAAGAACGGGCTGGTCGTGCCCGCGCCCTCATCGTCCATCGTCGCCGGCGGCGTCGTCGGATTCTGAATACGATACGCCGACCGCCACCGCATCTCCCCGCTGCCACGCAGGGTCGCCGCGACACCGGCCCCAACCAGCACCATTGCGATCCCGGCGCGGACGGCCCACATCTCTCGTGGAACGTCACTCCGCGGCACAGTCCGCCAGAAGTAGAGAAAAAGGAACGCGGCCCCAATGGTGCAGACCGCGACGTGCGCGTTGACAAGCCATCGATGCGGTGTGGTTGCGCCGACGACGAGGACCGCGATCCCAAGCGCGAGCCCAGCGGCCAGGATCGCTAGAGCGGCCTGGCCGAGCGCGCCGGGAATCCACCGGCGCGTGAGCAGCAGCCAGAGGATCGCGGCTGCCAATGTCAGGCCGAGCAGCGGATGCGTCGCGACCTGGGCGAAGTACCACAGCGTCGGATCCGCAAAGGCCCACAGGTACGCGGAGTTCAGCAGCAGCGCGATGAAGCCGGCAAGAAGCAGACGCGACGCGATACTGCGTGGCGGCATGGCGCGCATATATGGCACGGCTTTGCGTTGCCCGCGAGTCGTAGTTTAGGCTACGCCCACGGAAATGGCCAGTCACGATAAGAAGCTCGGCGTTGCCGTGTGGGGCGCGGGCTGGTGCGCGTCGCAACACATTGCGGCGTTTCAGCGGAATCCGCATACGACGATCACCTGGATCTGCGGCCGCGATCTGGAACGGACGCGCGCGGCCGCAGCGAAGGCCGGCATCGCGCCCGACGACGCTCGCATTACTACCAACTCTGACGAGGTGCTTGCCGCGCGCAACGTCGACATCGTCTCGATCGCGACGCCCAATCACCTCCACGCCGACCAGGCCGTGGCCGCCGCGCAGGCGGGCAAACACTTCGTCCTCGAAAAGCCGACGGGCCTGGATACCTCGGAACTCGTCCGCATTCGTGACGCTGTGCGAAGAGCAGGCGTGCGGACGATCGTTTCCTTTGTGCTCCGCTACAACCCGTTCCTGAAGTTTGCGCGATGGCTGCGGGAAGAGGGCTGGCTGGGCGAGATCCGCTTTGCTCGCACGCAGTATTTGTCTCGCGTCACCGACTGGTACAGCGGGTGGGACTGGGTCCGAACGCGCGAGAGCGGACGCAGCCATCTGCTCGCGGCCGGGTGCCACGCCATGGACGCGCTTCGCTTCTGTTCTGGTCTCGAGCCGATCGACGTGAGCGCGTTCCACACGCGCTTCACCCCCGGATACGAGTGGCCGACGTCCATCATTGCGAACATCAGGCTGCCCGGATCCGCGCTCGGCCACGTCAGCAGCTCCACCGACTTCATGCTGCCGTACACGTTTCTCGTGGAGCTGATGGGCGATCGCGCGACGCTTCGCCAGCAGTGGCTGCAGTGGCTCGACACGCCGCTCGATCTAGCCGCGCTTGCCGCCGCCAATCCCTTTCCGGACGTGCACCTGCGGGCGGCGACCGACGCGGCCGGGCGACCGGCCGTTCGCATCGAGTGCACGATGCCCGATTCGGTCGATGTCAGCCACCACCCGTTTCAGGCCGAAATGGACGAGCTGGTGGCGTGCATCCTCAAAGGCCGCGAGACGTCAATCAACGTGTTCGATGCGCAAAAGACGATGGAACTTTGCCTGGCGGCGGATCGATCAGCGGAACTCGGCGGCCAGCCCGTAGCGCTGCCGCTGATCGTAGACTAGCGGAGTGTATCCGGTGAAGCAGTACCGACATTTTGTGGAGGGCAAAGACCGCCGGGGTCGCAAAGAATGGGTTGCCAGCGGTTATCCCGACCGAACCGACCACTCGCGAACTGGAGACATGGCTCACCCGAATCGGGTGCGCGCTGCCGCCACGATTGTCATCGGTCTCGCGTTCGCGGCCGGCATCGCGGCGCAGGACACCATGACGCCGAATACGATCACCGTGAAGGAACAGGCTGAAGGTTGGCGCCTGTTGTTCGACGGCAAGACCACCGGCGGGTGGCGCGGCTTCCGGCAGCAGGCGCTGCCAGGGGGCTGGCAGGTCGTCGACGGCGCACTCACGCGCGTCGGCCAGGCAGGCGACATCGTCACGTCCGACGAATTCAGCGATTTCGAGCTGACGCTCGAGTGGAAACTGTCGCCGAACGCCAACACCGGCCTCTTCTATCGCGTCACCGAAGACGATGACGTGATGTGGCACATGGCGCCGGAGTATCAGATCATCGACAACGCGTACAAAGAGCCGCTCAAGCCGGTGCAGTACACCGGCGCGAATTACGATCTACATCCACCTTTGCGCGACGCAACGAAACCGATTGGCTCGTGGAACCAGACGCGGCTGGTCGTGCGTGGTGCGCATGTCGAACACTGGCTGAACGGCGTGAAACTGGTCGAGTATGAACTGTGGACTCCCGATTGGGAGCGCCGCGTCCGGGAGAGCAAGTTCAAAGACTTCCCCAAGTACGCTCGGGCGCGCCGCGGCCACATCGGGCTGCAGGATCACGGCGATCGCGTCGCGTTCCGCAACATCAAGATCCGCGAGCTGCGGAATTAGGAGATGACCATGAGCAACGCGGAATCGGTCCTCTCGCGCCGCGCGTTTCTCGCCGGTATCTCAACACTCGTGTCATTCGCATGACTCGTACAGGAAGCCGTGGCGCGATGTCCAGCCCTTGCCGATTCCTTCCCAACAGCAAATCGCTGGTCCTGATGGACGGTGAATGGCGGAAGCCGCAGTTCTGGCTCGTGAATCTGGAAACCGGAGAGCGCCAGCAGTTGACTGATCTGCGTCCGGGACGCGCGACCCACAGCTTCGATGTGACCCCTGACGGCAAGAGGATCGTCTTCGATCGCGTCCAGGAGAACTCGGACGTCGTGCTCATCGAGTTGCAGCGCTGACCCGCGCCGTCAATCGCGCAGTCTTTCGCAACCGTACGAGGTGTGCTGTCTTTCGGGTTGAGGACCAGGGCCGCCAAATAGATGTTCAGTCTAGTTTGGTCGATCCGAGCCGCGCGTATGCTCACGGCAGGGCGAGCGCGATGTACTCTGCTGCCGCTTCCAACCCGCCGATCGCCACGACGATGAACTGTTTGCCGCCGTATATGTACGTCATCGGCGCGCCGGTCGTGCCGGCCGGCAAATCCGTCTCCCAGACAATCGCGCCCGTCGCCTTGTCCAGCGCTCGGAACTTCGTGCCGCCCGCCCCCGGCGCAATCGACCGCGGCATCTCCGGACGCAGGCGGCTCCCCGCTCGCACCATGACGGGATCGCCCTCGCCAACGAACAGCAGCGTCTTCGTGGCCAGCAGTCCGCCGCGCCCCGGATTGCCGAGCGGGGGAAGGTTCAGCCCTTTCAAGAGCGGGTGATCGCGCGGGCCGTCGCCGTTCGGCGTCATCCACGCGATGTCGCCCTTATTGAGGTCGATCCCCGTAATGCGGCCGTACGGCGGCTTTAGGAGCGGCAGTCCCTGCGGCCCCGGCGGATACGCGCGCAGTCCGGGAACGTAATCGAGATCCGTCCGTTTCGGATCGCCTTTGACGAGATCCGCGACAAACGGGCCAGTGATCGAGACGACGTACAGCATGCCGGTGTCGGGATCGAACGCGGCGCCTTGCCAGTCTGCGCCGCCAACCGAGCCGGGCAGCTGCACCGTCCCCTTCGTGGCGTCGGGTCCATCCCCGCGAATCGACGGCGGCGTGAACAGTGGACCGATGCGGTACTGCTTGATCAGCGTCAGCGCCTCGGCCCGCAGCTCTTGCGTGAAGTCGATCAAATCGTCGACCGTGACGCCCTGGCGATCGAATGGCGGCGGCTTCGTCGGAAAGGGCTGCGTCGAGGACGTTCGCTCGCCGGGCGTGTCGGACGCCGGCACCGGCCGCTCTTCGATGGGCCATACGGGTTGACCGTTGGTCCGATCGAACACGAACGCGAACGCCTGCTTCGTCACCTGCACGACAGCCTTGATGCGCCGACCGGCGACGGTGATGTCGGCAAGGACCGGTGCCGCCGGCAGATCGTAGTCCCACAGGTCGTGATGAACGATCTGGTAATGCCAGACTCGCTGGCCGGTTGCGCACCTGACGCACACCAGGGTGTTCGCAAACAGATTGCTGCCGAGACGATGGCCGCCGTACATGTCGTTGGTCGCGCTGGTGAGCGGGAAATACGCGAGCCCGAGCTCCTCGTCCACGCTGATGAGCGACCACAGATTGGCCTGCCCCGAGTACGCCCATGAGTCCTTCTCCCACGTCTCGTTGCCGACTTCACCCGGCTGCGGGATGACATGGAAGGTCCAGCGCGGTTTGCCGGTGCGAACGTCGAAGGCCTGCACATCGCCGGGCGGCTGTTCCCTCGTCTGCGGCGCGTCGGTCATCTGCGCGCCCGCCATG
This sequence comes from Acidobacteriota bacterium, assembly GCA_046728115.1. Taxonomy (GTDB): domain Bacteria; phylum Acidobacteriota; class Vicinamibacteria; order Vicinamibacterales; family CAVVIG01; genus CAVSWN01. Next base: position 8,521 of record JBKPDW010000359.1, read on the forward strand.
ACAACATCGCCGCACACCTGCGGTCCGCTGCTCGACGAGTAGGTGCGTGCCCTCGGGCCGAGACCGCGACGCAGATTCACGCGTCCGGAATCTCCCCACGTCGCCATCGGCCGACCGGTTGCGGGATCGAGCGCGATCAGGCTCTCGCCTCGAATCACGAACAAGCGCCGCTCGGCGCCCGCGCTCCAGAACGCGATCCCGCGCGTACTGTTGCCACGCAGCCCCTTCTCGGGCTCGTCGGGAAACGGCTGCTGCACCCACACCGTCGTGCCGGTGCCGGGATTGAACGCTTCGACGAGGCCGACGCCGTTGGAGCCGTACAGGAGGCCGTCGACCATCAGCGGCGTGGCGCGAAAATCGCGAGAGAACGAGAAGTTCGGGATGTCGCGAATGAGACTGGGATCGACTGCCGGACGCCGCCAGGCGATCCGAAGCTGCGACACGTTCGACTTCGTGATCTGATCGAGCGGTGCGTACTTCGTGCTCGCGGGATCTCCGCCGTGCGAGCGCCACTCGCCGCCCCTGGCGCCATCCTGGGCCGCCAGCGGTACCGCCATGCATGCGACGACGATCGCCGCGCCGACTCCTCGCTTCATCTCGTGCACCATGCCCGTCGTGCCCTCAGCGATCCAGATCGAGCGCAAGAATCGTGTCGATGGGATCGACCGCCTCGGCCGGCACCCGGAGGACCACGCCGAAGTCGTGCTCCGAGAACGTCACCGGGCGTCCGGTCGCCAGCAGCCGGGCACCGCGAACCTTCGCGCCTAGCGCAGGGAGCAGTAACGTTGTATCCGGCATGTCAAGGACGTGTACGTACACGCGACTTCCCTTTCGCGTCGTCACGCCCCAGGCGTGCGCCGCGATCGGTCCGCCACGCGTGCCGTAGATCGCCTCGCCGTACTTCGTCAGCCATGCGCCGATCTCGCGCAGCCGCGTCACGAACTCCGGCTGGATGCGGCCGTTCGGCATCGGCCCGACATTCAGCAAAAAGTTCGCGTTCGATCCGGCCGCGCGCACGAGATAGCGAATCAGATCGCGCGTCGATTTGTAACGGCGGTCGGTGATGTTGAATCCCCACGCGCCATTCATGGTCTCGCATGTTTCGAGCGGCAAATCGCCGATCTCGGAGTCCTGGTTGAATTCGGCGGTCCGGCCGCCGGGCAGATCCTTCTCGAACATCTGGAAGTCCTCGCCCGGAAACGGCCGTCGGTGGTGGTTCGCGCCGATGAGCGCCTGCGGCTGGAGGCTGTGGATGAGCGAATACGTCGCGTCGAGCTGCCAGTCGGCGTCGGGGCGATCCCACCAGCCGTCGAACCAGACGCCGCCGATTTCGCCGTAATTGGTCAGCAGCTCGCGCAGCTGCCCGTCCATGTACTCGACGTACTTCCGCCACTCGCCGTGCTCCGGCCGGTCCGCGTCGCGGCCGGTGCGGCCGCGCGGGAAGTAGTCTGGATGGTGCCAGTCGAGTTGCGAGTAATAGAAGAACAGCTTCAGGCCCTGCCTGCGGCATTCCTCGGCGAGTGCCTTCAATACATCCTTCTTGTACGGCGTCCGCGCGACGATGTTGTAGTCGGAGATTTTCGAGTCGAACATCGCGAAGCCGTCGTGGTGCTTGCTCGTGATCGTGATGTATTTCATGCCCGCAGCTTTCGCGAGCGCGACCCACTCCGCGGGATCGAATTCCACGGGATTGAACAGCGCGGGCAGCTTCTCGTAGTCGGCAATCGGGATGCGGCGATTGTTCATCACCCATTCACCGTCGCCGAGAACGCTGTAGACGCCCCAATGCACGAACAGCCCGAAGCGCGCGTCCTGGAACCACTCGCGCGCCGCCAGGTTCGCGGCGCTCGGCCGGTATCCGGTCTGCGCGGCGCTCGACGTGACGGCGGAGACGGCTACCGTACAGATGAGAAGTTGTGCGATGAGGCGCTTTCCCCCAATCATGACAGTCCCTTCCATGCGGGTGGCGCGCATCGTAGCACGCCAATCGCCGACCATGAAGCCGAAGGGATCCGCTCTCGAATCGTATGCGTCAAGCCATGATCAGGTGCTTGTCGAACCCTGCTTTGACGAGTTCCTCGTATGCCGTCCACACGTCGGCGGGAATCTTCTGTGGGATCTGAAACCCTTTCTCTGCGTAGAGTCGTATACGTTGCAGATCTCCGACCATGATGCTGATGACATCGTCGGCCGACAGCGCGTCGTGTGAGTACCGCTTGAGATACTCGTCCATCGTCATCTGCGGCGACGTCACCCGCAGTTCCTTTTCGGGCCACACCTTCCTGAAGGTCGCATAGCTTCGGCGTTCCATGTAGGGTTTCTGCACGACGATGAAGGTCTGAGGATCGAGGCCCTTCTTGCACAGCAACCGTTTCGTGAACAGAACGTTCTCGCCGGTGTTCGTCGATTGGTTCTCGATCAGAATCTGGTCTTCCGGCACGCCCATCGCGATTGCGATGGCTGCGAACTGATCCGCTTCCGGTTCGCGCCATAGATGCCGCGTAATCGCGCCGCGGCCGCCGGCGAAGATCAGAAGCGGCGCCCAGCCCTGCAGAAACAGCTCGGCTCCCCGCTTCGCCACGACCTTGTCGTGACTGCAGAGAACCAGAATCGCGTCCGCATGCGCCAACTCGTCATTGAGGTGATGGTAGTCCCAGATAATCTGGGCGAAGCGACGGATCCGATCGTCCATCAGCGCGGGGGCCGGGCCGCTATACAGGCTTGTGTCCCGAGAGGAACCGATCGACGCGTCCAGCAAGATCCTTCAAATAAGCCGCATCGCCACCCGACACTTCCGTGGTGAAGTAGCCGCGATAGTTGACCTCGTCGAAGGCGCGCCGGACCTCGAGCCAATCGATGTCGCCGTCGCCGATGTTCGTCCAGGCGAACCGGCCGTTCGGCCGATCGAGGTGAAAGTCCTTCAGGTGCACTTTCGCGATGCGGGCACCGAGCGTGCGGATCCAGTCCTGGGGGTACCCGTAGAAGACGACGTTGCCGACGTCGAAGTACGCCTTCAGCCACGGGGAATCGAGCTCGTCGACGTAGCGGGCGAATTCGAGCGGGCTCAGCAGGAACTTGTTCCAGACCTCCTCGACAGCAACGATCACCTTCAGGTCGCTCGCGAGCGGCAGCAACCGCTGTCGAATCACCTGCTGGGACCTTGTCCACGCGTCGCGGTACGACGTTGTCTGATCGACCACGGCCGGTACGAGCAGCACGGTATCTGCGCCCCACAAGGCCGCGTTGCGCAGCGAGGTCTCCATGCCTGCGACGCTTCGATTCACGACCTCGCGGTCGTCGCTCGACAGCGGAAAGCGCCAGTGATCGCCGTTCATCACGGAGTGAATTCGCAGGCCGGTTCTGTGAGCCGCGTCGCGAATCTCGGCCGCCTCCTCCTCCCGCGCGACCGTCTGCATCTCGATCGCGTCGAATCCCGCGTCGTGCGCGATCGCGAAGCGCTGAACGTAGGACATGTCTTTTGCGAGCATGGAGATGAGAACGGCTTTCCGTGCTTCGACGCGCGGCTGCTGGCCTCCGCGCCCGTATGTCGAACGCCGGTCCTGAGCCGGTCGAAGGACGACCGACGCACCGACCGACTGCAGAAACGCTCGGCGATTCATCGTCATCTCACAAACCGGAGACACCCACGAAATCACGAAAGACGAATGGGTTTCTAGACGTCGCCGGCTCGCAGCCGATCCTTCAGAAAATCCATTGTCCGCCAGGCCATCGCGAGAATCGACCAGGTGGTGTTCTGCGTGCCGCCGCAGACGAACGGCGCTGCGTCGGCAATGTAGACGTTTTTCACATCGTGCAGTCTGCAGAAGCGATCGGTGACCGACGTCCCCGGATCGTCGCCCATGCGCGCGGTCCCAATCTCGTGAATCGACCAGCCGGGCGGCAGCGGCTCGCGCTCGATTCTGATGTCCTCAGCGTGCGCGGCCGTGAGCATCTCTTCGATGGAGTCGGCCATGTCCTTGGCCATCTTCAGCTCGTTGTCGCCGAATCGGTAGTCGAACCGCAGTACCGGGATGCCCCAGGCGTCCTTCACAGCCGCATCGAGGGTGACGCGGTTCTCCTTGCGCGCCAGGACCTCGCCAAAGCCGCCGAAGCTGATAAGGGCGGGATAGTACTTGCGCACGCTCGACTTGAACGCCTTCCCGTAGCCCGTGATGTCGTGCGCCATGCTCGGGTACTCGGCGCAGCCGCCGCCGCCCTGGAAATGGTAGCCGCGGATGAAGTCTGGATACCGATCGGTCACGTTCCGGAACCGCGGAATGTACGGCGAGACGGGGCGCCCGTCGTCGAGTGTCGATTCGGTGCCGATCCGAGCCGGGATGTATCCACTGCCGCGGATCCCCATGAGGTGTTCGCTCAAGTAGCAACCAAGGAGGCCCGATGAATTCCCAAGACCGCCCGGATGGGCGCTGGATCGCGAGTTGAGGAGAATGCGCGTCGTGTCGAGCGTGCCGGCGCCGAGCACGACGACCGGCGCCTTGAAGTCCATCACCTCGTGCGTGTTCGCGTCGATGACGCGCACGCCGCTGGCGCGATTCGACGCCTCGCCCACGAGCACCTCGGAGACGATCGAGTAGGGCCGAACGGTCAGGTTGCCGCTGTCGCGCGCCGGATAGATGAGCGCGGTCGGCGAATGAAACGCCGCCTGGATGTCGCATCCGCGCCCGCACCGGCCGCGACCGGCGCAGCGCGACCGATACTTGTTGTTCAGGACTCCTTCCGTCGTGACACCCGCGCGGCCGGGAATGTAGGAGCGTCCCATCTTCGCGATGGCTCGCTTGAACGCGACTTCGACACAATTCAGCTTCGACGGCCGCTGAAACACGCCGTCCGGCACCTGGATGAGCCCTTCGTTCGTCCCCGAGCATCCGAGCAGCACGTCGACCTTGTCGTAATACGGCTTCACGTCGTCGTACGAGATCGGCCAGTCGACGTCGAAGCCGTCGCGGCTTGCGGCGTTGAACTGCAGCGGCCCGTAACGCAACGCGCCGCGACCCCAGAAATTCGTCTTGCCGCCGAGGATACGCGAGCGAACCCATGCGTACGGCGTGCCGGTCGTCGGGTGCTGCCGCTCGTCCACCACCCAGTTGCGCGTAAATCGGTTGCCCGCGTACGACATCACCTTCTTGTGCTTCTCAAACGCGGGATTCGACCCGTAAGGGCGATCGAGAAAGTTGTACTCGGCGATCTGGATCGGACGCTCACCAGGTGGCAGCCGATTTCGCCGATTCGACGCGTACGGCCACTCCATGGTCCGGTACTCGGTGCGAACGTCGATCATCCGGCCGGCTTCGAGCAGCAGCACCTTGACGCCGGCCATCGCCAGCTGGAACGCCGCCATCCCTCCGGCTGCCCCGCTGCCGACAACGATGACGTCCCAGCGATCGCTGCCGGGTTTGATCGAGTCGGCGAGCCGCTTCGACTCTTCGAGCGCGCGTGTCAGATTGACATTGAGCGTCGGGTCATCCTGCATGTTCGTCCTTGGGTTTCAGATTGCAGAATTCAGATTTGCTCCTGGAATCAATCTGAAAGCTGAACTCTGAAATCTGAAATGTCTACATGTGCTTCTGCCCGCAATACGGGCAGTCTTTGCCGTCCTCGGTCTGGCATCCGACGAACTCGCGGAGGAACTGATTGCCTTTGTAGCGCAGCTCCTCGTGAATGCCGATTTCCGACGTGTAGTAGCCGCGAATTGTCGCCTCCTTGGCCATGACGAAAAACGTCTCGAGCGCCGTCTGTGGTGCCTTCTCGTTCCGGCTGATGCCCTGGAGGATCGCGTCGACCTGATCGGCGCCGAGTCGGCTGAATGGTGCGCGGAACCGCGACATCGCGTCGGCGTCGAGCGCCGCGAGTCCGCCGAGCCACTGTAGCGTCAGCTCGCTGTCGACTTCGCTCAGCAACAGATCGATGTAATCGGCCACACGCGCCTGCTTCGCGCCAGGAGACCGGTCGTCGGTGGGGATGATCGCCTCCACGAGAACCTCGAGGGTCTCGAACTGCGCCGGAGAGAGCACCTTGGGTTGCGGTGTCCCCTTTGTCTCCTGGATGCGAGCGAACGCGAGCAGCCCTTCGTCGGACAGCCATGGCATCGCCGCAACCGTGCCGATCCCGGTACCGATCGCCTTGAGCGCTGCGCGCCGGCTGATGTCTACGGCTGGGGAGGTTACGCTTTTCGGCATGGGCACATCATGCGCCGAGGCATGGCCACAATCAAGGACGCCCGGTGCCGCGGCGCAGTGTCACCAGCCGGTCGCCGGCGATGCCGGTCCAGCGCTCGCGCTGGCCGTCGGGCCACTGCACGACGATGGCGGTGATGGCGGATGACGAGCCAAGCCCAAAGTGCACGCGCAGATCGCTCGCGGACAGGTAGCTGCCATCTGTGCGCACGCGACGCCAGAGCGTGGGGACTCCCGAGCGCTCGACGCCGACCCACGCGCCGATCGCGAACCGGTTGCCGGGCCGCTGGTCGAGGCGCACCTGCAGCCAATGGTTCTTCGCCCCGACCTGGTTGAGGAGCAGCCGCACGGGCCCGTTGTTGTTCGTGACGACGATGTCCACATCCCCATCATTGTCGATGTCGCCAAATGCTGCGCCGCGCCCGACCTCGGCGCGGGCGAACGCCGGGCCCGCGACGGCACTCGTCTCTTCGAAGCGCCCTCGACTCCCCTGGTGGAAGAGTTGATTCTTCATTCGGTACGGGAACGGTTCCCCGCGCTCGGCCTCGACGATGTTCACGGCGCCGTTGGCGACGAAGAGATCGGGCAACCCGTCGTTGTCGTAGTCAATCCAGTCGGTGCCGAAGCCGGTGAACGCCGCGGTGAGCGCCCCGAGCCCGGATCGCACGCGCGCATCGTCGAAGATGCCATGCCCGTCGTTCACATACAGCACCGACGTCTCGCCGACGATGTTGGTGACGAAGAGATCTTCGTCGCCGTCGAGATCGAAGTCGCCCGAGGCGATGCCCATGCTGCCCTCGGGATTGCCATCGGCGTTCAGCGCCGATCCCGAGATGAGCCCTTCATCGACGAACGTCCCGTCGTGACGGTTGATCCAGAACTGGTTCGGCGTTCCATCGTTCGCAACGTACAGATCGGGCCAACCATCGCCGTTGTAATCGCCGACCGCGACGCCAAGGCCTGCGCCGTAGGCCCTGGTGATTCCTGCGGCCTCCGAAACGTCGACAAAGTGGCCCTGCCCGTCGTTTCGAAACAGACGATCGGGAACGGGCCGATACGCGCGCGGGGTGCAGTAGTCGCGCGCGCCGGCCGAGTCGCCGCACGACTTGTTGGCCGACAGCGTGAAATCGACGTAGCGGGCGACGAAGAGGTCGAGATAGCCGTCGCGGTCGTAGTCGAAAAACGCCGCGCTGGTGCTCCATCCGGTATCGGCGACGCCGGCCTGCTTCGTCACCTCGGTGAAGGTGCCGTCGCGGTTGTTGTGGAGGAGCGTGGTCGCCCCGAACGACGTCACGAAGAGATCGAGCCAGCCGTCATTGTCGTAGTCGCCGACCGCGACGCCCATGCCGTAGCCGCGTACGCCGACACCAGCCCGTTCGGTGACGTCGGTGAAGTGCAGCATGCGCTGACCACTGGCCGTCACGGTGAGATCGTTGCGAAACAGCCTGGACGTGGGGCGGCTGGCTTCACCCGGGCGGCCCGGCTCGAGCGCGCCGCCCTGAACGAGAAAGACGTCGAGATCGCCGTCGTTGTCGTAGTCGAAGAGCGCGACGCCGGCGCCCATTACCTCGGGCAGATAGTACCGGCCTGCAGCACCGTTGACGTGCGTGAAAGCCAGGCCGTCCGCCGCGGCCGACTCGACGAAGATCGGTTCGGACGCGACCGGCAGCCGCGCGAAGAGCCACACCACGAAAAGCACGGCGCTGACTATGGAACTACGCAGGACGGTAGAGCTCTGATGTCTCACGGACGGCACCGCTCATTTCAACGTGGCGAGGTTGCGCTCAATCGCGGCCGCCAGATCCTGCTGGCCGTACTCCAGGGCAAGCGCCTTGGCGTCGAGCGCCCATTTGATGCCTTCGGCCTTGTGGCCGGCCCTGACGTGCGCAGTGGCGAGCCCGAAGAGATATCGCGGCGCTTCGGCGTCGCGCGGCTCGGTCAGCTTCGCGAGCTCCACGATCGCCTCTTCGGTCCGCCCGAGCGCGATGAGCATCCGTCCCAGATTGAATCGCGCGAGCCTGAACGCCGGCTGACTCTCGACTGCCTGCCGATACTCGGCGAGCGCCACATCGAGCTGCCACCGCCCCTCGAGAATCTGCCCCAGGTTGTTGTGAGCCTGTGCGTGTCGAGCGTTGACGGCGATGGCCTGCCGGTACGCCTCTGCCGCCTCGTCCCACCGTTCCTGAAGACCCAACAGCACACCGTAATCGTAGTGAGCATCGCCCAGGTTGAAGCCGAGCGCGACGACCGCGCGGTAGTGCGCCTCGGCCTGGGCCCAGTTCTTCGCTCGGCCGTACAGCGAGATGAGATTCGCGTGAGCCTGCGCGAGCGATGGGTCGCGGGCAAGCGCGGCCTCGTGCCCCGCGATCGCGCCAGGCAGATCGCCGGCGTCGGCGAGCTTGATCCCCCGCTGCAGGCTCGTCTGCGCATCGTCTCGGAGCGCGGAAACCGCGGCGAAAACCGGATCCTCGAGCGCCGGCCATCGCGGTCCGTACTCCGCGTGCCGCTCGAGCGCGCGCTGCGCCTCGTCTCTCTTTCCGAGCGCACGATACGAGAGCGCGAGCGCGTAATAGGCGGCGCCAAATTCAGGGAAGAGCGCGATCGCGTGCTGCAGATGAACGACAGCCGTGTCGTGATGTGCTTCGGCGGCGGCGATGCGTCCCAGACCGAATTCCACGACTGGCTCGGCTGCGGGTTCGCTGCGAAGCGTGTCGAACACGCGTCTGGACCGCTCCAAGTCCCCGGCTTCGAGCCACGACTCGGCGAGCTTCACGCGCCCCGGAAGGTTGTCCGGTGCTATCTGCAGTACGCGCTCGAGACGCGCGGCTGCTTCGGCGTGTCGAGCGAGCCGCCCCAGCACGATCGCGTCGAGGTACGGCCACTCGAAGGCACCCGGCGCGAGTGCCTGCGCTCGCGTGTACGCATCATGGGCAGCGCTCCACTGCTGCCATGCGTGCAGCGTTCGCGCCAGAGTGCCCACCGCATCTGCATCGTCGGGTCGCGCGATCGCGGCCTGATACGGGCGCGACAGCGCATCGCGTGTTTCGGGTGGAAAGGAATCGAGGGCCAGGCGCGGCAGTGGCGGCAGCGTCGTCTGTGCCGCCACAGACAACGCCGCCACCAGGCCCACGAAGAACACCGTTAGAAACTGAAGCGTACGCCCAGACGGACCGACCGTTCGACGTACGGCGCGTTGGTCAGCGCAGTGCCGCCGGCGAGGCCCGTGATCTGACCGAACGTACCCGAGGTGACACTGCCTTGTGGGTTGGCGAACACGGCCGAGTTGAAGATGTTTCCTGCCTCGACGCGCGCCTCGAGCCGCTTCGTCCCGCCCATGGGGAACACACGAAACACCGACAAGTCCAGACTGTTGCCGCCAGGACCATAGAACTGGTTCCGGCCCGTGTTGCCGAAGCGGACTCCGGTCGGCTGCTTGAACTGCGTCGTATCGAACCATGCCCCCGACGCGCCGATGTTGTCGGTAATGGTGTAGGAACCGACGAGGTCCGCTGTTTGCTGGTTGTTGGGCGTGTTCACTGATGCGCCGTTGTCGGCGGTCATCGTGAAGGGATTGCCGCTGAACGCGGCGAACATGCCGTTGATCTGCCAGTCGCTGCCGAGAACCTTGGCGATGCTCCCATAACCGCTGTCTTTGCTCTGCCATGGCAGCGCGTAGACGAACCCGATCTGCAGGTTATGCCGTCGGTCGAATCCCGCCGGCGCCCAGTTCCGATAGAGCTCGCTTGGAGTGTTGAACCACAGCGTCGCCCTGCCGTCGGCGTCGTTGTTGGACTCGTTCATCGCCTTGCTGAGCGTGTACGCACCTTTGAACAGGACGCCGTGCGTGAACGGTTTGTTGAACGCGATCTGCAACGAATCGTACTTCGTTCGCAAGCGCTGTCCCCAAGAATTGGTGGCAACGATGCGTCCCAGCGGCGCGTACGGCCGGCTCGCATCGCCGCCGCCCAGCGTCAGCGGCGCGTTGATGTCCAACCCCGCGTAGCCACCGACGCCTTTTGCGCCCACGTATGCGACGTCGACGGTCAGGTTGTAGGCCAGTAGCCGCTGGAAGGCCACGTTCCAGGTATGGATGTACCCGCGATCGATGTTGTCGATTTCCGGCGTGTACTCGGCCGCCGCACGATCCAGCGGCACGCGGCCGGAGCTGAGATCGGGACTCACGATTCGCGGAATACCCTGTGCAAGCGTGGCATAGGGTGCGAACGATTCGGCGTCCAAGAAAGTCGACGCGATCGTGATCGGGTAATCGTTATCGCCGCGGACGGCCCGCGCCCAGGCCTGTGCGTTGTAGCTGATGCCGTACCCGCTGCGTACGACGGTGCTGTCGTTGATGCGATAGGCGGCGCCCACGCGCGGCGCGAAGTTGTCCAGGCCCGCCTTCATGCCGTTGGTCTGCGGGTTGCCGCCTCGCCCGGCGACGATGACGTCCAACTGGCGCGCGAAGACAGGGTTCGATAGATCCAGCCGATCGAGGCCACGTCCGTCCGCCCGGTGCATGATTGGGTAGAGCTCCCAGCGCAGCCCGAGGTCCAGCGTCAGTTTCGGCGTCGCGGTCCAGCGGTCGCGGAAGTAGAGGGCGTGCTGCCACTCGCGCGACGTCATCAGCTCGTTCTGCACGCTCTTATTGGCCTGGCCGACGAGCCCGAGCAGAAATGACGCGTAGGCATTGTAGAAGTTGGCGATCTGGCCGCCGCGCAGGCCGGTCGTATTCGCGTTGAAGATGAATTGTCCGCGGGGGTTGCCCGTTTCCGGCTGCCAGTGATCGAGATACAGGTAGTTGAGGAAGTACCCGCCGCGGAAGTCGTGCTGTCCCTTGACCTTCGTGACGTTCGTTGCAATCGAATACGTGCGCTCGTCCCGGAAGATCGGATTCCAGCCGTCACGGTTGCCAAGTTGGCTGAAGAAGCCGGAGGTCGTGCCGCCGAACCGGAACTCGGGATACCCCGCGTACCGCTGATCGCCAATCCCCTGATCGTTGGTGCCCGGGATCTTCAACACGTCCAGGCCAAAATTCCCGGCGTTGAAGTCCGGGCCGAGCACGTCCTGCTTCTGCCGCGAAAACCCGAACGTCTGATCCATCAACAACGTGGGACTGAGCGTCCAGGTTTGACCGGCCGTGACCTGATAGACCTTCGTATTTCCGCCGCTGCCCTGGACAGTCGGCACTCCCAGGTAATTCGACAGGTCATCGACGATGGCGTGCATGTGGCTGAACTTGGCCCATATCTGGTGCGCCGACGTACGGTTCCAGTTCACCTTGCCATCGTAGTTCTCCCGATCCACCCGCCGATCTTCCTGGCGCTGGTAGTTGTTCGTGTAGCCGCCGGCGCCGAATCCGGGCGTGTTCGGCAGCGGGAACAGCTGGAGGATCTTCAGCGCAATCGGGTCGATCATGCTCGCGGGAATCTGATTGTTCGCAAACGGCTGTCGACCCGTGCCGTCCGGGTTTCCGGTGAACGGGTTGTAAATCTGCTGCAGCGAGCCATTGGTGTTGAACGCCTTGCTGAAATCGCCGCTGCGCAGCGCGGCGTCCGGCACTTGAAAGTACGTGATCAGGCTAGTTCTCCGCTTGTAGCCCTCGAACGACCCGAAGAAGAAGACCCGGTTGCGCTTGATGGGTCCGCCGACCGTCCCGCCATAGGAGTTGCCCGTGACCGGCACCTTGTCGGGCGCGGGCCCGACGCCGAAGAAGTACGGCTTCGCGTTCAGCGCCTGGTTGTTGAAGCCTTCGAACGCCGAGCCCCTGAACTGGTTGGTACCTGACTTGGTGATGACGGTGACCGCGGCGCCGCCGGCCATACCCTGCTCCGCGTCGAAACTGCTGGTCGACACGTCAACGGTGTCGACGGTCTCGGCGGGCGACACGTACATGAGGTGGTTCGGCAGCCAGATGTTCATGTTCGTCGCGCCGTCGGTCCGCGTCGAATTCTGCGTGTTCGGCTGCCCGTTGACGTTGGTGGCCATCGACCGCGCAGGCGTGTCCGTCTCGGCGTTGCCGAACGCCAGCGGCGTCGTGCCGGGCACCAGATTGAGCAGCGCCTGGTAGTTGCGGTACCGATTGAGCGGCAATTGTGTGATGACGTCGGACTTCAGCTGCGTATGGATGTCGGTCTTGTCGGTCTGCAGAAGCGGCGACTCGCCGACGACAAGGACGCTCTCGGCAACCGTGCCGATTTCCAGCGTGAAATCGACGCGCGCGATCTGCCCGATGGTCACGTCGACGTTGGGCCGGGCGATATCCCGGAATCCTGTCAGCGTCACCTTGACGTCGTAGGGCCCCGGCAGCACGTTGTTCAAGGTGTAGGCGCCCTCGGCGTTCGTCGTCGCTTCACGCGTGAGATTGGTGTCCTTGTTGACGATCGTGACCGTGGCGCCCGGCAGGAACGCACCTGTGCCATCCCGGACGACCCCGACAACGCTTCCGTAGAGAATCTGCGCTGTCGTGGGTACGGCCGTGAGGCCGATGGCGAGAATGATGCCGGCAACGATCGAGAGACACGAGCGGGACGGTAAACCTCGAACGGGTTCGACCACAGCCCCCTCCCTTCCTTCCGTGCGAACAGTGTCTTGCAAGACTCCGAACCGGTCAGCGCCGTTGATGGCCGCACTTTAAAGCACGGTTCATTACACCTGTCAAGAAATTGTTCAGGGTGTGAACCCTGAAACCGAATGCCGAACCTCGAACCCCAGAACCCGAACCTCGAACCCCGAACGGTTAGAAGTTGAACGTCACGTTGAACCGCACGAATCGTGGCGGCAGGATCGTGATCGGGTTGTTCCACGTCCCGCCGTTCGGCGCGACGAAATCGTATTGGTTTTCGTACCCTGTCGCCTGATTCACGTAATTCGCGTTCAGCAGATTGTAGAGATCCACGCCGATGTCCGCGCGCCGGCCGTTGAACCGAACGACCTTCGCGAAGCGCATGTCGACCTGCGTCCGGCGATTGTCGGCGTACATCCGATGTTCGTCGTTGTCGAGGAGCGCGACCGTTGTCGTTCCGTTGGCGAGCCCGCCGGGCGGGAGTCGGCCGAGCAGGCTCTGGACGACCGTGTTCGGCACCTGCACGTTGGCGCCGCTGGGATTCGTACCGGTGCGAATGGAGCCGGTGTTGAACACGCCGGGGGGCGTGACGCCATCCCGGAAGAGCGACGGCTGCGAGCGGACCGTCGCGCTGACCAGCACGCCGACTCTCGGCACCGTGTACGTCGCGCTGCCGCGCAGCGCCGTCTGGAACGGCTCCACGTCGTGGCAGAACCTCGCATCCGGGCTGTCGACCTTCAGGACGCTGTCGCACGTGTCCTGCACCTGGCGGCCCGTCGCAGTGCCGCCTTGCAGAAACAGGTTGTTCCGCAGCCGCGCGTTCAGCGTGACGTCGACGCCGTGCCAGTAGCGGGTCCGCGCGCTGCCGAAGTCGGTCTCGAACGTCACGTAATTGTCCGCCGGCCGTGCCGCCGCTGCGGCCGTGAGGGTGTAGACCGGAATCGGGTAGCCGCCGCCGCCGGGCAGACGCGAATCTTTCGGCGCGGTGTACACCCACTTTTCATAGTCGGAGGGTCCCACTGACACATTGTCCGTGACGATGAAGTTTCCCCACCACCGGCGGTTGTACGCGACATCGAGAGAAACGCGCGGCGCGAGCTCGTGCTGAACGTCGATGCCGTACTGCCAGTCGACAGGGCGGACGCCCCAGCCCTTCAGTAGATCCGGGTTGACGCGAGTCGCTATGCCCGGCTTGCCGAAGTTGAGCTGGCTGCCGGTCAGCGCGCCGCAGGTGTCGCCGCCGGGCACGACCTGCTGCGCTGGATTGTTGATGTCGCAGTCGACGACCTTGTTGCCGTTCGTGTCCGACCACCCCCGGTTGGTGACGCTGTAGACGAAGGCGGCCGCCGCCTGATTGTTCATCGTGTAGATCGTGTCGTTCGTCCCCGGCGCGAGGTAGCGACCGAGGTTGAACTTGACCGCCGTCTTGCCGGTGCCAAAGACGTCGTAGACGATGCCGACGCGCGGCGAGATGTCGTTATAGGCGTCTACGCCCTTGGTCTCTCCCGGAGTTATCGCCGCCGCATTGAAGCGGGATATGGTCGTCGTGCCGTTGTGCTCGGCCGGGCTGAAGCTCCAGACGCGGTCGTAGCGCAGCGCGCCCTGGAGCGTGAGCCGATTGTGGGTCCACGTGTCCTGGACGAACAACGCCGCGGTGCCCGTGCGATCCGCCTGCTGGAAGTTCTGCAGCCGGTAGCTGAACGCGTTCGGCTGCTGGTTGGTGAAGCGATATGCGAGCTGCGAATCGTTGGCAACCCTGGTCGTGTCCGCGATCAGATACGCACCCTGATAGCCGATCTTCATGTTGTGCGCGCCGGTCACGTACGAGAGCGACGCGCGCCAGTTGTTCGGGTTGCCGTAGTTGTCGAGATAGTCGCTGAGGCCGCGGTAGACGAAGTTGGCGCGATGGTTGTCGATGGCCTGCTGCTCCGTCACTGGAATCAGGTCGAAGATGCCGTCCGGCGGCAGCTGGCCCGGGCCGCCGGCGTGCCGGTACGCAAAACGCGTGAACCCGCTCTCCAGGAGCAGCTTCGAGGTGACCGGCGACGTCCACGTCGCCTGCGTCACCCAGTACGGAAAGTCGAAGTATCCCGTGTTGGCCTCGGGCGACATGGTCGTCGACCCGAGAGCAATCCAGTTGCCCTCGCGCTGCCGGCAACCTTTGCCCGACGTCGTCAGCGTCGACCCCTCGCAGCGGTACTGGTTTTCCTGCGAGAACGTCACCTTGTTCCGCGGCGTGACCTGCCCGGTGAAGCGGACGGAAAGGATGTCGCGTCCCTGGACGTTGCGCGGCTCGATGCTGTCGTCGCGAAGATAGCCCCACTGCGCCGGGTCGCCCGCGTACCTGTTCGCGCCGATCCCTTCGACGCCCTGCGCCGTCGAGAACTTCCGGTAGCTGCCCCAGAACCACAGCCGGTCCTGCTTGATCGGCCCGCCGTACGAGCCGCTGAAGTCGTACGCACCGATGATGCCCGGCCCGCGCGTGATGCCGATCGCGCGCAGCTCGTCATCGAGGTTGTCGCCGGTTGACCATTTGCCGGCGCCGTTGAAGAACGCCTGGCCGGAGAACTTGTTGCTGCCGGTGCGCGGCACGATGTTCATCGCCGGTCCGCCGGTCTCGTTCTCGCCAAGGCCGCCCGACACGAGCACCGACACCTCCTCGGCGTTGATGGTGTCGTAGGTGAGCGACGACACGCCGCCGCCGTTGAACGCAGCGGCTACGGTCATGCCGTTGATCGTCATGCGGCCTTCGTTGGTGTTGCCGCCATGCGCGGTGAAGAAGGTCATGGTCGGCGTGGCGGCGAGGCCGTTGTTGTCCACCGTCAGGCCAGGCGTCGCGTTCAGCAGCGAGCCGTAGGCGCGGGTACCCGGCAGCGACGCGATCACATCGGCGCTCAAGACGGTCTCGCGCCGCGTGTTCTGGACATCGACGACCGGCGACTCGCCGGTCACCGTCACCGACTCTTCGAGCGACCCGACTTTCAGCTCAGCGTTGATCGTGGCGGTGAACGAGCCGGTCAGCTCGACGCCCTCCCGCGTGAACTTGCCGAACCCAGGCAACGTGCAGGTGACGGTATAAACGCCCGGCCGAAGGTCGACGATCCGGTACTGTCCGGTGCTGTCGGTGGTCACCGACCGGACCTTCTCAATGAGCACGTCGCTCGACGCTTCGACTGTGGCGCCGGGTAATACTGCCCCCGACGCATCCTTGACGGTTCCGGTGATCGACGCCTGCGCGAACACCAGCCGCGGCACGAGACACAGCCACGCGATCAGCGCCAGCCTTCTAGTGCGTGCACCCATCACCCGTCCTCCTTCGGTCGCAGCCTGTGCCGCCGAGGCACGAGACACTGTGTTGCAAACGTCCCCAAGGGACGACCCGGAATTACACTCCGTTACATCATCGGAGCTTGTAAATGAACTGCGGCACACTGTCAAGGACAAGATCGGCGAAAAGACCGCGTATTTCCGCGGCGAAACCACAAAACCGGATCTCTATGGATTCTCTAAAGACCGGTCGGCACAGGTCACTTTCCGGAAGGTTTGCTGAACCTGGCTGAGTCAACAGGAACATTCGTCTTGAGGTCGCTCAGCTTCGCCGTGTACCTCCCGTCCAGCCAGGTGAACTTGTATTCGAAGGGAAACTTGACGCCGCCAACGTCCCGGTAATCCGAGTAATCGATTTGCGTTGGAATGCGGCCGATCGCTGAAGGGGTATAGCGGACCAGTCGGGCGAGAAGATTCGATCGCGGGTCGAAGTAGAGCGTGGCGAGGAAACCTCTCGGCCCGTTTCCTTGCACGACCAGAAAATCGCGGTCGCCGATGCTTTGTCTCGCAGCGCCCCGCCAGTTGGTCAGGACTTGCTTGGCCTGACCGGGAAACGCTAACTGCGCCTCGAGCCGCGCACCGTCCAGCTCCCCGCCGTTGAGCTCGTACTCGCCGAGCAGACCCCGCGGCGTGTTGATCCACCCGGTGCGACCATCGAAGACCCAGGTGCTGCTGGGGCGTTCCGGATGCTCCTTGTACGTGATGAGTATCGTGCGCTGATTCGGTGCTTTGGCAACGATGCTGAACTCGGCGTTGCCGCCGAGGTCGCCATAGCCGACGGCGGTTCCCGTGGCGATAAAGCTCGTGATGGCGGCCAGCCGCTGTGCGCCGCCGAGTGCCTCGATGTACTTGTCGAGAATCTGATCAGCGGATGGCAATCCGCTTCCCTGCCGAACGGTGTCGTCGTTTTCAACGTTGGGAACGTCGTACCACGTATCGAGGGCGATTGTCGTCGCAGGAGTAATGCGCCCATGGTGGCACGTCCAGCACGTGACCCGCTGCTGGCCGTTGAAGTTGGTGCGGTTGATGCTCGCTACCATGTCCACCATTCGCCGCGCCGTGATCTTTCGCGGAGTATCGGTGACGAAATCCGCCCGATCCGTGCCGGCGTTCGGGTGACAGTCGGCGCAATCGAGGCCGAGGTCGGCCGAGATGACGCCCATGCTGGCTATGAAATCGTCAACGCTGAGGTCCTTGAGCCCGGCCGTCGTCACGGCCTTGAAGGCTTCCCCGGCCTTCTTCCCCGCGGAGGCTGCCGCCTGACCCTGCGCTCCGACGCCATCAACCAGAGCCACACTGATCAAGCCCAGGCACGCGAGTATGTAGACCGCGAGCGTCGCGCGCAACGAAAGCTCCATGGTGTTCTCCCCGCACGACGCCGGCGTGAATGAACGCCGGTCCGGCAAGCCGCGAATCGTAACTTGATATGGCGGTCCATTTCCACCCGGTATACATTAGCGTTCCAAACAGGAGGCGCGGTTGATGCGCATGGGATTGCGTGACGTCATCGGACTCGTGTTCGCGTTGTTCGTCGCGCTGCCAGCAGCTGCTCAGTTTGGACATCCGCTGAAAGGCACGTTCAGCGGCGACTGGGGACCGACCAAGGATAAGCAGACGCACGTTGTCCTCGAATTCAACTGGGACGGCAAGGAGATCACGGGAAGAATCAATCCCGGGCCCAAGGCGGTTCCGTTTCAGAAGGCCACACTCGACCCGTCGACCTGGGGTGTGCACATCGAAGCCGAGGGCAAGGACGCCGCAGGCGCAGCTATCCGCTATGTGATCGACGGCAAGCTCGAGAACATCGGCTCCTATCAACGAGTGCTGAGCGGTACCTGGACGCAGGGGGCGGAGAAGGGGACGTTTCGGGTAGTAAGGAACTGAACTCTGAAATCCTAACCTACTGCTTCTTCCCGAATAGCGGCTGCCCGAAATCGTCGGTAAGCCGCTGCAGGTACTTGTTGTTCTCCTGACAGATGTATTCGGTCAGCTCGCCCGTCGGGTTCCACCGGATGTCCCACCGTACGGTGAATGGTTTGGTGTAGGCGCCAGGGTCGTCGAACGTCGCTTCGTAGTGCAGCGTGCTCTTGTCGGGTCGCGAGAACTTTTCGACGACGTGCATCATGTCGGTGTGCGGGTGCCCGAAGTAGTCCATCCACGTCTGCTCGTTGAAGCCGACGACGTCGACGACGAGCGCGTCGCCTTCCCAGCGCCCGACTGAATGACCGAGATAGGTTGGATTGAGATCGTCCCCTTGCGGGTGAGGCCGCCCATCCATGTAGATCTCGCGCCAGATATGCGTCGCGCCTTCGAAGATCATCAGGATCCGCTTCTGTTCCGGCAACTGGATGATCTCCATCGGATAAGGCGTTGCCATGAGACGCGGTCCACCCGGCGGCAGGCAGTACCCTTCGGGGTCGTACTTCGACTGATTCTTCGTGTTGTAGTCGTAAACGGCTGCGGCCCACGGCTGAAACGGGACCTGGGGCTCGGACTTGGCACCGCCGCGCCCGCCACCGAACGTTCCTTCTCCGCCCCCAAGTGCATCGCCGCCTGCGGCGCCCGGCGCGCCGCGTCCCCGGCCGAACGTCGGCGGGTGTTTTTCGGCGTACGTCTTGCCGTCGGCCTCGACGACGCGTTCGCCCATGTTGGTGATATAGGGAACGTTCCAGACGCCCTTTTCGCCAGCCACTCGCCCGAGGTTCACCGTTCCGTCAGCGAGTCGCGGGGTAGGCTGCGGCGGGCCGCTCATTCCGCGGCCTCGACCGCCGGGACCACTCGCCTCCTGGCCGGGCGGTTGCGCCGAGACGCTCCAGAACGCCGTGAACACAATCGCGGTCGCGCAGATCAATGCGCCAATCAGACGATTTCGCACGGCGGTTTCTCCTTGAACTAGTGCGGTGTCTGAGTCTGGCTCGACGCGGCGAACAGGCGTTGGCCCGTGGCGTCCAGCACGACCACTCGCGCATTGCCGACGTTCGCGCCATCTTTCGCCTGGCTGCCCTCGACGGTCACGGCGTCACCGATCTTCAGCGTGTTCCGCGTCCAACCTTGGCGCATCAGGCCGTTGGGGCTGCCCATCTCCATGCCCCAGTTCACGACTTTGCCGTCAGAGGCGGTGACGTCCATGTAGAAGTAGGTGTGGGGATTCTGCCACTCGATCTTCGTGACGATACCCTTCAGCGTAAGGGCTTTGTTCGCATCGAACTCCGCCGCAAACGAGTGATGAGCAATCGCCGAACCCGTGCCCAAGACCATTCCGACCACGGCCGCGAACGCAGCAAACTTCGTCCTCATCACCAGCCTCCACGAAAACCGTGCCCGATCAGGCGCACTCGTGCCTTCCGAGCGGTTATTGTCCGGAGTCGGACAGGAATTGTCAATTGGCCGCTATGGTCGAGGAGTTCAAGAGTGGGGCCGATTCCGAGGCTGCGTCACCGCCCTCGTCCCCGGCTGCCGGAACGCAGCGACCGCTCGTAGCGTTCCTGGATTTGGCGATCGAACTTCTCGAGCAGCGCTTTGTCGCCCGGATACCAGTATTGAATGTGACAGCTCTCACAGGCCTGGTCGAGATTGTCGCCAGCTTCCCACAATTCGTCGGCATCTTTCTTTTTCACGATCTCGAGGACTTCGAGCCCGACGTTTCGCAGTGCTTCGATCTTCGCATTCCAGAGCACTGGATCCGCTTCGAGCTTGGCCTTTATCTGCGCCGGAGACAATTCGGTGGCATCGGGGCCGGTGCTGTTGTTTTCGTCTCCGGGAGGCGCAAACGGCCTGGGGATCTTCAACAGATAGACCCCCTCGGCGATCGTGACGGCACCGATCCGGATCTTCTCCCAGTCCTTGTCGGTTCTCGGCTTGGTTTCAACCGTTCCATTCTTCCCAATCTCGACCTTCACTGAATCGAAGATGTAATCGGAGGCGGGATCGAGCATGTCGCGCATCAGTTCCTTGACGGACACGATCGGTTTGAGGTCTCCCCACAGTTGAGGAGACGGCAGAGCGGGCGGGGGCGATTCCTCCGCCGACGGTTTCGACGACGAGCAAGCACAGAGCGAGATGGCACAGAGCAGGCAGGACAAGCGGGATAGGGAGGATCGGCAGAAAAATCGTCCTGACCCGCCTGTTCGACCGCAACTGCCTGTCCGGCCGTGCGTGCCTGGTCTCGTCACTTGCTGGCTTTCAATTGATCGAGCTGCCGCTTCAATTGCTGGATGTTCGGGTTGTTCGGATCGAGCTGCACCGCCTTCTCGAGGTTCTTGATCTGGTTCTCCTTATCGTTCTTCTTCGCATACGCCTGCGCCATGGCGAAATAGGTCAACGCGTGATTCGGATCGAGCTCTGCGTTTGCCTGCAGCAGCGCCAGGGCATCGTCCGGCTTGTTGCTGTTGGTGAGCGCGTTCGCGGCGGCTACGAGGCTCGCCTCGTTGAAATCGATGGCCTGCTTGCGCAGGTCGCGGTACTGCTCAATCGCGGCGGAGGCGCCTGACTTGGTCGTCGTCTCGGTGAGCGCATCAACGGTGACCTTTGGCACCGGCTGGCCGCGATGGCAGGTGGCGCAGCGGAGCCGGGAGATGTCGGCGGCGGCCTTGCCAGTCACTTCCGGCAGCTTCGCAGAGATTTCGCGCGACATCAGGATCATCTTGCGGGCGACGTTTTTCTTCGGATTCTCGTCGGACGCGTAATCGGCCTGCGGCCCCTGGCCGGTGTGGCAATAGGCGCAGCCGCCCTGAGCCTGCACGCCCAGCTGCTGCACGAAGCCCTGCATGGTGGTGATCAATTCAGCCCGCGCGATGTCTTTGGGATAGACCTGCAGGTTGGTCAGCGGCGGTGGTTGCTGCTGTCCCGCCGC
>JBKPDW010000360.1:0-12488 GCA_046728115.1 Acidobacteriota bacterium
AAGGAACGGTTGCTCAAGGGCCATCAGGCCGGCGCCAAGACGTTCAAGGGCCATCAGGACGGCTACAACCAACTCCCCTACCTCACGGGCCAGGAGCCGCGCGGCGCTCGGAGGGAATTCTTCTACTTCAATGACGACGGCGACCTGGTTGCCCTACGGTACGAAAACTGGAAGGTCGTCTTCATGGAGCAGAGAGCGCAAGGAACACTGCAGGTGTGGGCCGAGCCGTTCACCGTGCTGCGGCTGCCGAAGCTCTTCGACTTGCGCGCGGATCCCTATGAGCGTGCCGACATCACGTCCAACACCTATTACGACTGGACAATCAACAACATCGGCATGCTGGGGGCGAGTGTTCCCATCGTCGCCAAGTACCTCGAGTCATACAAGGACTTTCCGCCGAGTCAGCGCCCCGCTTCTTTCACCATCGACCAGGCGATGGAGAAGCTGAAGCAGGGCTTCGTGCGCTAGTCAGGCGGGCAGGCGGCCCGGAAAGACCATGGTCAAGCGGACGAGGGCCAGCAAGAGGCAGCGCCAGGGAAGTCGGCAGCCGTCCTGCAAGGGCGGTCACGCCACCCACACGCGTCGACTTCTCACGCTGCTCGCCTCGGTAGTGATAGGCGGCGGAGGGTGGTGGCTCTACGCTGCCCGATCCCAGGAGCCCGCGAGCCGGTCGACGTCGACCTCGTTCCAGCCCACCGTCGAGAACGCGGGACCGGCTACCGGCAATCCACCGCAGGGCATGGTGTGGATTCCCGGCGGAGAATTTTCCATGGGCGCCGCCGAATCGCCCGACATGAACATGGTCGGCATGGAGGCCACGACCGATTCCAGGCCCATTCACCGGGTCTACGTGGATGGATTCTGGATGGACACGACCGAGGTGACCAACGAACAGTTCGCGAAATTCGTCGAGGCCACCGGGTATGTGACGATTGCCGAGCGCACTCCCCGCGCCGAGGACTTTCCCGGCGCTCCGGCGAAGAATCTCGTGGCCGGCGCGGTCGTGTTCTCGCCGCCCGATCATGCCGTGCCGCTGGATAATCATTTCCAGTGGTGGTCGTACGTGAAGGATGCGAACTGGCGCCATCCCGAGGGACCCGAGAGCAGTCTGGCGGGGCGGGAGCGGTACCCGGTGGTGCAGGTCGCCTACGACGACGTGGTGGCGTTTGCCACGTGGGCAGGCAAACGCCTTCCCACCGAAGCCGAGTGGGAGTTCGCCGCTCGAGGCGGGCTGAGCGGCAAGCTCTACCCGTGGGGCAACGAGTTCACCCCGAGCGGCCGCTGGATGGCCAACACGTTTCAGGGACACTTCCCTGACAAAGATGTCGGCGAGGATGGCTATGGCGGCATCGGGCCGGTGGCGCGGTTTGCTCCCAATCGCTACGGCCTCTATGACGTCGCCGGGAACGTCTGGGAGTGGATAAGCGACTGGTACCGACCCGACTACTACGCTCAACTCGCGTCCGCTGGCGGCATCGCGCGCAACCCACAAGGTCCCGAATCACCCTTCGACCCTGGTGAACCGACCGAGAAGAAGCGCGTGCACCGAGGCGGGTCGTTCCTGTGCACCGACCAATACTGTTCACGATATATGGTTGGTACGCGGGGCAAAGGCGAGGGTAGCACGGGCACGAATCACGTGGGTTTCCGTCTCGTGAAGACACCAAAGCTAACAGGTGCGGCGATGAACAGATGGTGGACGCCCGCACCCTCTTTCATTTTGCTCATTACGGTGGCGTGTAGCGGTCCCGCGCCGACGCAGGCGCCTGCGGCACAGCCTACACCAGCGCCAGCCGTACAGACCGAGCCGCTGCCGTCGTGGAATGACGGGGCGTCGAGACGCGCCATCGTGTCCTTCGTCACGCGCGTGACGAAGGAGGGTGGGCCGGACTTCGAGCCAGTGCCCGAGCGCATTGCGACGTTCGACAACGACGGCACCCTCTGGTCGGAGAAGCCCGTGCCGTTTCAGGTGGTGTTCGCGTTCGACCGGGTGAAAGCGCTCGCGCCGCAGCATCCCGAGTGGAAGACCAGGCCCCCATTTGCCTCGGTGCTGAAAGGCGACATGGCTGGCATCGCCGCGGCCGGCGAAAAGGGCGTCCTCGCGGTGATGGCGGCGACGCACACCGGCATGACGACCGACGAATTCTCGTCGAGCGTGCGGGAGTGGATCGCGAGCGCCAGACATCCAAAGACCGGCCGGCTCTATACGGAGATGGTGTATCAGCCGATGCTCGAACTGCTGTCCTATCTGCGCGCGAACGGCTTCAAGACGTTCATCGTCTCCGGCGGCGGCGTGGAGTTCCTGCGTCCCTGGACGGAGGCGGTCTACGGTATCCCGCCGGAGCAGGTGGTGGGCAGCGCCGGCAAGATGAAGCTCGAGATTCGCGACGGCAAGCCGGTCCTGATCAAGCTCGCCGAGCTCGACCTGATCGACGACAAGGAAGGCAAGCCGGTCGGCATCCAGAGCCGCATCGGCCGTCGTCCGATTGCCGCGTTCGGCAATTCGGATGGCGACTTGCAGATGCTGCAGTGGGCGACGGCGGGCGACGGTGCACGCTTTGCGCTGTTCGTGCATCACGACGACGCGGCACGTGAGTACGCGTACGATCGCGACGATAAGCTGCAGCAATTCAACACGGGATGGGACGAGGCGGTTGCCAAAGGCTGGACCGTCGTCAGCATGAAGGACGATTGGAAGGTCATCTACCCTGCACAAAAGTAAGTGCGAGTCCGGCGACTGACCTTCACGGTCGCAAAATATCTTCACTTCGGCCACGCTCGAACTGAGGCGCACACCATCGAAATCGACTAAAGTAGCAGCGCCCGCCAGTCGCCGCTTACTCGCGCGGAGCTGAGAATACGAACGCAACCCCGATCGCGTTCGGCTTGGTCGCGAACAGATTCACCGGTACGTCGGGCCGTGGCGGCACAACGAAATTCAGATGGGCGACGCCGTCCCGTACCATCCCCCGACCGATCGGTGCGACCTCCCCGTCGCGCGATAGCTGCCATGCTGTGATCATCGCCGCCTCTTCACCGTACAGGATGGTCAAGCTGCGAGCGAGCGGCGTGACCTCGATCTCACGCGGAAGGGCGAAGGGATTGGCGACCCGCGCCTCCAGGGTGGGATCGCCGAGCCGCGCCTTTGTTGAGCCGTCGCCGTAACTCGGCAGCGTCCCGGGCCAGAGCGCTCCGAGCGTGCCCTCGATGAGTGCTCGGTAGTACTTCGTGTTGCTCATGCGCGTCCAACCGAAGACACCCACGGCGCCGCCGCCCGCCCGGCGCAGCAGCTTCTCGGAGAACGCCAGCGGTGAATCGAACCCGCCCGAGCTGCAGTTGAAGTTGAACAGGATCGTCTGCAGTTGGCCGTTGGTCAGGCTGTTGGCGTTCGCGCTGCTGAACGGTGGATGCCCCCAGCCGCCGGTATAGCCGTGATCGATGTGGAAGAACAGGGAGCGACCCTCGTTGATCGCGCCGATGATGTCCTCTGCGTTACCGTCCCATGGGTAAGGCGCCCGCAGCGAATTGGGAAGGCTCGTCGTGTCCGCAAAACCCCGCGGCGTCGGGTCGCCGCTGTAATCGACGTTCGACAGCTTCGTATCGTAGATGCGATCGACGGTGTACCCGAGGGCGATCAGCGAATCGCGCAAAAACTCCGCGTTCAGAATGAACGCCCGGCCATCCTCCACGCCCGGCGCGTTCATCACGTCGGTACGACAGCACTGAAAAAACGACGCGACGCCGATGTGCAGGTCGCCACGCTCGCTTACGGCCTTGGCAATTGGTACCTCCTGCGGGGCGACCAGGCCGACGCGCGCAAGTGGTTCGAGCGATCGATCCAGTCGGGCGGTTGGCCCGGGTTCGGATTCATCGCGTCGGAGGTGGAGCTGCGGCGGCTTCGTTGAGAACGTCCGCGCGATGGCTGGGTGCGGCGTTCGCGCGCGTCACCGGCCGCACAGGCCTTTCAGGAGCCGAGGATTTCAGCGCGCTATTGCGCCACGCGCAGGGCGTCGACGGGATTGGTATCGGCCGCACGGCGGGCCGGCACGAACGTGGCCAGCACACCGACCGATACCAGCAACATCGTTACCGCCGCATACGTCAGCGGGTCGAACACCGACACCTCGAACAACATCGACGCGATGTAACGCGCGAGCGAGCCCGCTGCGGCCAACCCAATTGCGATACCCAGCAGGATGATGCTGATGCCCTGGCGGAGCACCATGGCGCATACCGCGGCAGGGTTCGCCCCGAGCGCAACCCGCACACCGATCTCGGCGGTTCGCTGCGCGACCGTGTAGCTGATCGCCCCGTAGAGTCCGACGATTCCCAGCGCGAGCCCGATGACGGCCGCCAGAGACAGCAGGACCACCGTGAAGCGACTTTGCGCCAGCGACGCACTGTGAATGTCGTCCATTGTCCGAAGCGCCAGCGGCACGGACGCGTCGACGCTGTTGACGGCCTCGCGCACGGCGCTCGCGATCGAGGTGGGATCACCCGCCGTACGCACGACGGCAAACATGACATTTGGCTTGACGGCGCTGTTGGTGAACGGCACATACACCATGGGCTGAACGTCGTCGCGCAACGCGCCTGTTTTCATGTCACCGACAACGCCGACGACTTCCAGCCATCCGCTGTCCGCGACTCTGATGCGCTCGCCGAGCGCGCGATCGCCCAGGAACTGGCGCGCAAACGTCTTGTTCACCCACGCGATCGGTCGGTTCTGTTCGATGTCATCGCGCGCCGGAACACGCCCGGTGAGAAATGGCACGCCGAGCGTTTGGAGGTATTCGGCGGTGATGCCGCTATACATCGCGTTTGGCCCGGCGCGCCCATTCAGCTCGGGTCGTGACTGCATGTCCACACCGGCGCCGGTCAGGCCTGTCGCACCGAGCGGCAACGACGTCGCCGCTCCCGCCCCCCGGGCACCCGGCGTTGCGGCCATCTTGTCGACGACCTGAGTGTAGAGCGCAATCGTACTCGCGCGAGTGCGTCCGGCGCCGACGCTCATGCCGGCGGTCAGCAGTCCTTTGACGCGGAACCCGGGATCCACGGCGCTCAACCGGACGACGCTCCGCAGCATCAATCCGGCGCCGACGAGCAGGACCAGCGCAATCGCGACCTGCGTGACGATGAGCGCGTGCCGGGCGCGGCGGCCTGCGCCCGACGTATTGCCGCGACCGGCTTCGCGAAGCAGCACGGCGACCGATCGGCGCGCGACTGTCAGCGTCGGGAGCGCCGCCAACAGCGCGGCAGCGAGAACGCTCATCAACGCGGCAAACGCAATGGCCGCCGTGTCGAGCTGGACCTCGTGCAGACGTGGAAGCCGCGCCGGGCCGTAATCGACGAGCAGCCGGGTCCCGCCCTGCGCGATGCATACGCCGCCGACGGCGCCGAGGGCGGCAAGCACGAGGCCTTCGGCAAGAAATGTCGCCGCAATCCGACCGCGGCTCGCCCCCAGGGCCGAACGCACCGCGATCTCACGCTGGCGCGATTCGGCGCGCACGAGAAACAGGTTCGCGACGTTCGCCGCCGCAATCAGCAGCACGAAGCCGACGATGGCGAACAACATCCACAGCGTGGAGCTGATGCTCCCCACCACCTGCGCGCGCAACGGCTCGACCGAGACGGACCATTGAAGCATCGAGAGCTCTTCGCGTGTCAGGTCCGGAAACCACTCCGGTACGCGGCGCTGCAATTGCTCGAGCTGGCGCCGCGCCGTCTCGATGGTGGCGCCGGGGGCGAGGCGCGCGATGGAAACCGTGCCGAGCGCGCCGAAGGTGCCCATCGGGTCGCTGCGCATGGGAACGAAGAGCCGCGTGGCGGGGTCTGGGAACGCGAACCCGCGCGGCATCACACCGACGACCGTCGCCGGTTGCCCATCGAGTTGCACGGTCTGGCCGATGACGGCAGGATCGGCGCCGAAGCGCTGGCGCCAGAAGTCATTGGTGAGGATCGTGACGAGCGGCGAGCCGGCCGAAGCATCATCCGCAGCGAAGACCCGTCCCAACGCGGCCGGTGTCGCCAGCGTGGCGAACAAGTCGGGCGTGGCGACGATCGCCCGCACCTGCTCGGAACCGGCGGGGCGCTGCAGGTTCAGCTGCCGCGTGTTGTAGCCCGCGATGCTGGCCAGCGTGCGCGCGTGTTCGCGATACCGCGCGACGAGTCCCGGCGAGCTGCGCACGACGGGCATCCGCATGCCCGGCGCGTGATGCAGCACTTCGACCAGGCGATCCGCGTCCGGATATGGCAACGGCCGTAACACGATGGCGTTCAACACCGTGAAGATCGACACCGTCGATCCAATCCCCAGCGCCAACGTGATCGCGGCGATCGCCGCATAGCCGGGACGCTTCGCCAGGTTCCGGCCCGCGTATCGCAGTTCGTGCACGAACGTGGAAGGAATCGAGGACATCGGGCGTTCCTGTGGCGCGAAAGGCATGTGATCGGGTCGTGGCAGCCGAGGCGGCCGCCGCACGAGACTCAGGGCATCGAGCCAATACAGAAGACGTGCGCGATGCAGACCGTGCTGAGACAGCCGGGCGTGAAACAGCTCGAGCAGGTCGCCCTCGATCTCCTCGCGCCGATCGGCGCGCACGACCAGCCGCAGCGCGATGCGGGGAAGGACCGGCGGTTTGGCGTTCACCCGCGCCCTTCGGCGGCTTCGGCCGCGTGCCAGAGGCGGTCGCGCGTGCGTTTCAGATCTCTGAGCGCGCGCACGCCCGACGGCGTCGCTTCGAAGATGCGTTTACGGCGGCCGCCGCGCTGTGCGGTCGCCTCGCCGAACGCGGAGCGGAGATACCCGCGGCGCTCGAGCCGGTCGAGCGCGGCATAGACCGATCCCAACGCGATTCGCCTGCGGGCGTCGGCCTCGATCCGCTGCTGAACCGCCACACCGTACGCCGCGTCCCCGAGCGCAATCACGACGAGCAGCGCGATTTCCTCGAGATCGCCGAGGGTGTTGCGGGTCGGCGCCATATCTTCTTATCGGCAAGAAGATATCACAAATGTGACCTCTTGAATTGACGCGCGCGGTTGGGTTGGACGTGAAATGTACTAACTGCAGGACGCAACAGCCGGCGGCGTGCGGAAGGTTCGGGTCATGGCCGTGCCGGTGGTGACGGAGCCAACGTTTTCCGCGGGCACGCCGCACTTGTTGTTCGAGGGTCCCTTCAGGACGGACGGCCCCTCACGCACGTACCACGTCACCCCTGACGGCCAGCGCTTTCTCATGGTCCAGGAAGTCCAGCGGCCGCCAGCGCGGGTGTCGCAGATGGTGCTGGTGCAGAACTGGGTCGAGGAACTGAAACGCCTCGCGCCGACCAAGTAGAATCACGTACCCTTGGCGCTCACGTCTGGCTCCCGCCTCGGCGTCTACGAGGTCAGCGCGGCCAAAACTTCGCCAGACTCCTCGGCAGCGCGTGCAGGTCGTCCCCGCGCTCTCAGAGACCAAGCCGTGCCACGAAGAATTGGCTGAGAGAACGGCGCTCCCCAAGACGCCGAGTCCCACAGCGATCAATTCAATAGCCCAGGAAAATACTGGCGCCGGGCGCGATTGGGACATGGAGACCGCACGCGCTGTCACTCGAAATGTCACTCGCCCCGCAAGTCGGCCCGTGAGCCACTCGAAACACTGAGGAATTTTGGCAAGTACAGAACTGGCTGGGAGGCAGGGATTCGAACCCCGATACCGTGGTCCAGAGAGCGGTGAATGTGTTTCGGTGCGTTCCGTCCCGCTCTGGCTTGCTCCGGTTTCACACCCAGCGCTGCGGTGTGCTCACGGCTGCTCTGGTGTGTTCTTGTGCAGAAGGTCTCATTCAGTCTCAGGCATTTGCGCGACACCGCGCTTTCATCATCACGATCTGCCTTCTTGTTTGTCCCAGGGCCCCTCTGGTTCGCCGCTCCGGCCGGGGAGCTCGTCCGGCCAGGGCTTCAGTCCTGTTCGCTTCGCCGCTTCCCACAGCTGTTGATCGAATGTGGCCAAAACGATCTCCTGACCTGCCGATTCCTGCCACGTGAGGCTGGAGGCCAAGTGCACCGCGTCGTAACCACGGAGGCCGTGCTCCCACGCGAGGGTCTCGGCTCGCTCCACCAGTGCTTCGGTGACGGGCACCCGTAGAAGGTCGGACCAATCTCCAGCGAACGATCGCTGGGCTTTCCGCGCAACATCGTCCGCAACGACGCCCACGCCGACTGCCTTCGCAAGGCCTGCGGCGACTTCAGCGCGGCTGATGATGGACGTCGCCGTCATTTCGGCTTGCGACGTCAGCTCGATGGTCTCGCGGGAGCCGCGCTCCACCAGATAACGTTTCACGAGCGCGCTCGAGTCCAGATACGCAATCACTCGCGATTCTCGACGATCAGATCGGCGACGGTCTTGGCACCGCGGACCTTGCCGACCGGTTTGGCCGGCCGGAGGCGCCGTCCACTCCACGCAATTGCGCCAGCCTTCCTCAGAGCCTCGACGCGCTCGCGCAGCGAGATCCCTTCGGGAATGATGCGAGCGACCGGTTGGCCATGCTCCGTGACGACGATCGTCCTGCCGGACTTCACCTCCCGTACGCATTCGCTCAGCCTCGATTTCAACTCTCTGATGCCGACTCGCTTTTCCCGGCTTGCCATAGGAACCACATTGTATCAGATGTGACCACACGCCCCAACGACCGCACAGCTGCGAGCACGAACGGCACCGCCGCGAACGTGAGCGGATCCGTTGGAGCCGTTCCAAAGAGCAGGTTTGCGATCAGTCGCACGAGCAAGACGGATCCTCCCAGCCCCAGCGCCGTACCCGCGCCGATCAACACTGCGGCGCGACCAAGGACCAGACGCAGTACATCGCCTCGCGTGGCTCCGATGCTGAGCCGGATTCCGAACTCGCGCGTTCGCTGAATCACGAGATAGTTCATGACTCCATAGATGCCAATCGATGCCATGGCCAGCGCCACGATCGAGAATGTCGCCAGGATCACCGCGCGGAAACGCGGCTGCGCCACCGATGCCGACACGAGTTGTTTCACGGTCTCGACCCGGTCCACTGGCACGGCACGATCGATCGCCGCAACCGCCGCCCGGAGCTGCGCCGCGGCGGCGCTCGAATCAAGTGCAGTGCGCACGACGATGGTCGGGCTGCTTTCGACGTTCGGCGCCTGCTGAACCGGCACGTACATCTCTGGTTTCGTCTCGCCGTCCAGGCCTTCATGCAGCACGTTGCCGACGACGCCGATCACCGTACGCGCAGTCGGGGATCCAAAACGCAGCCGCTGACCGATCGGGTTTTCTCCTCGCCAATACTGGCGGGCCATTGAATCGCTGATCACCACGACCCACGGCGAATCCGCGGTATCGGACGCCGTGAACCATCGTCCCTGGATCAAGGGAATGCCAATCGTCTCGAAATACCCGGCGCTTACCGGGCGGTACTTGGCCATATTGAAGACCCCGATCGGCAGCGGCGGCCGGCCTTCGACAACAAATCCCCATGGGTTGTCCGTTCCGCTCAGCGGCAGGTAGGTCGCGAAGCCGGCAGACTGGACGCCCGGTCTCCCGCGCAACCGGTCCAACAGTTCTTCTTCGAACGCGGCGACCCTACGATTGTCGGGATACCGGCTTCTTGGCAGAAACAGGCGCGCGGTGAGGACTCCCTGCGATCGAAAACCGGGCGCGACGTGCATGAGGACCCAGAGACTCTTCGTCATCAGGCCGGCTCCGATCAGGAGCACGATCGCGATCGCAATCTGGGTCACCGCCAACGCGTTTCGCACACCGGATTGCATGCGACCCGTCGCGCGATTGTCCTCTCTCAGCGACTCCGCGGCGTTCCCGCGCCCCGCGCCAACGAGCGGCATCAGTCCGACCAGAATTCCCGTCGCCAGAGAAATCATCGTGGCAAAAACCATCATCCGCAGGTCCACGACGATTCCCGCAGCGCGGGAGAGGTCGGCAGGCAAGTACGCCGACAGGAGCTTCATAGCCGTCAGCGCGAACAAGAAACCCGCGCTTCCGCCGATGAAAGAGAGCAGCAGACTCTCCGTCAGTAGTTGCTGGGCCAGACGGCGGCGGCTTGCGCCCAGCGCGACGCGAACCGCCATCTCTCTGTGACGCGCGACTGCCCGGCCCAGCAGAAGGTTGGCCACGTTCGCGCACGCGAGCAGCAGCACCAATCCGACTGCGCCGAGCAACATCTCGAGTGGTTTCCTGACGTTAGCGGTCAATTGCTCATTAAGCGGAACTGCCGTAACTCCCTCGTCACGGTTGTCACCCGGATAGGCTCGCGCCAAATTCGCCCCAATCACGTCCAACTCCGCCTGCGCCGTCGCGAGTGTGGCCCCAGGGTTCAGCCTCGCGATGACCCGCAGCGGATGCGTGTTGCGCTGCAGTTTCTCCGGATCGAGTGCGATCGGCACCCAGACGTCGAACTGGTTCTCCTCCTGAAAACCCGCCGCGCTGGTGGCGAAGCGAAAGTCCGCCGGGAGCACGCCGACCACGGTGTAACTGACATCGTTCAGCGTGACGGGGCTTCCAGCGATGTCGCGCTCCGCGCCGAACCGCTCCTGCCACACGCGGTGACTGAGAATCGCGACGCGGTTCTGTCCGGGCCGGTCCTCTTCCGGGAGGAAACTGCGGCCCAGTGTGAACCGAACTCCTAACACCGAAAAGAAATTCGACGAGACGGTCGCCCCCGACAACCGCGCGGCTTCGGTGTGTCCATCAAGGACAAAACTGACGTTCCCGCCGAAACCGGAACTGAAAGCCGCCATCTCGCTGAACGACCGGCTCGCGCCGCGCCAATCGACAAAGTTCGCCGGTGCCGCCGGCATCAGCGTTCCGGCGCCGTTCCGCTCCCACAGCATCACAATACGATCCGGATCCGCATAGGGCAGCGGCTTGAACAGCACGGCATTGCACACGCTAAAGATGGCCGTATTCGCGCCAATCCCCAGCGCCAGCGTCACCGCCGCCGCAAGGGCAAACGCCGGGTTCTTCCGGAGCATGCGGACGCCAAAAATCAGATCACTTCGGAATGCCTCGACGCTGGGCATCGTCTCCATGGCTCGCCGATCCTCCTGCAACATGGCGACGCTGCCGAACTGCCGCCGCGCCGCCAGCATGGCAGGCTCCTCGGCCATGCCTTGCTTGCGATACCGCTCCGCCAGCAGCCTGACGTGTTCCTCGATCTCCGATTCGAACTCCACGTCGCGCTGTTCATCGCGAATCGTGCGACGTAACCGTTCCCAGGCCGTAGCCAGCCTGCGCACAATCACGACCTCTGGTCCTCCAGCCGCAGCACGCGACCAATCACGCTGGAGATCCGCTGCCAGTCCTCCGTCTCCTTCGCGAGCTGATTCAGGCCGCTCTTGGTGATCGAATAAAATCTCGCCTTCCGGTTGTTCTCCGATGCGCCCCACTTCGCCGTAATCCATCCCGCCTGCTGCAGCCGCATCAACGAGGTGTACACCGTGCCTTCGTTCAGGCGCAGCACGTCTTCGCTCAGTTGCTCGAGGCGGCGGGCGATGCCGAATCCGTGCAATGGCCCCATCGCCTGAAGTGTTTTCAGAATCATCAAATCGAGAGTGCCCTGCAGCACGTCAGATTTCTTGGGGAGGTGGTCCGTTCCTTTGGACATCACAAAGAAGATAGCAAAACTCCTTTGGACTGTCCATAGGTCACCGGTTTTGGCGATGAGATAGCCGAAGCGTCACCGACGTTCTGGTATCGGTCGGGTCTGAGAGCCCCGCGACAGTCAGTGCTCCTCGCGGCTGCCGCCGACCACGTGATCGACGTCTCGAAAGCGCGTTCGCCGCCCAGCGCGAGCCTCTCCGTCGGCGTGATGAGGCTGATCAAGGGAGCGCCCTGGGCTTAGCAGCGTGCCGACGACTACCGAACCCGTTTCGCCGGTTCCGCCGATCACGGCAACCATCACGGGGCACGCTTCTCTTCGCGCCAGCGCCGCGACGACGACCAGGGCGTAGGTGCACACAGTCGGAGCGACCACGATGACAACCGCAAGCCAGCCCCAGATTGCGCTCGCATGGGGTCCGTAGACGTGCTGGAACCAGATGCGGTGTGCTTCAGGCTGGGCCAGGTTGAAGAGCTTTGGATCGGCGTACGGGTTTGCGTATGGCAAGTAGAGATCATTTCAAAAAAGAGCGGCTGCGTGTGATCGGCTTACTCTCGGACCCGCTCGTAGGTGAGGTAGGCGATACCGTCATCGAGGGTCTGGCTGGCGACGAGGCGCATTGGCTTCCTGTCGCTGGTCTCGCCGAAGAGGCGCGCACCGGCCCCGAGCACGACCGGAAAGACCTTCAGCCGCAGTTCGTCGACGAGATCGTGCTCGATCAGCATGCGCACAAGCTGAAAGCTGCCGGGTACGTTGATTTCCCCTGTGAGCTCCTGCTTCAGCTTCGAGACCTCTGTCACCACGTCGCCCTTTAGTACCGTCGAATTGTTCCACTCGGGATCCTTCAGCGTGGAAGACACGACGTACT
>JBKPDW010000361.1:0-20473 GCA_046728115.1 Acidobacteriota bacterium
GTACAGCTTTTCGTCCTGGATGGTGAACTCGAAATCCTGGACGTCTTTGTAGTGCTTCTCCAGACGCGTCGTAATCTGCCGCAGCTGCTTGTAGGCCGACGGCAGCACCTTTTCGAGCTCTTGAATAGGCTGCGGCGTACGAATGCCCGCGACCACGTCCTCGCCCTGGGCGTTGATCAGGAATTCGCCGTAAAACTCTTTGGCGCCGGTGGCGGGATTGCGCGTGAAGCCGACGCCGGTCGCGGACCGGTCGCCGGTGTTGCCGAAGACCATCATCTGCACGTTGACAGCGGTGCCGATGTGATCGGGGATGTCGTAAATGCGCCGGTATTCGATGGCGCGAGGATTCATCCATGATCGGAACACGGCATCGCGCGCCATGGTGAGCTGCTCGGCCGGATCCTGTGGAAACTCGCGCTTCGCACGCTGCGTGACGACCTGCTTATAGCGCCGCACGACGTCTCGCAGCGCGTCCTCGCCAAGATCCGTGTCGAGTTTCGTCCTGGCTGCCGCCTTCACCCCTTCGAACTCGTGCTCGAACGCCTCCTTCGGGATCTCGAGCACCACGTTGCCGAACATCTGGATGAATCGCCTGTAGGTGTCGAAGGCGAACCGCCCGTTCTGCGTTCGACGCTTCAACCCTTCGACGGCATCATCGTTCAGGCCAAGGTTCAAAATCGTGTCCATCATGCCGGGCATCGAAAACTTGGCGCCGGAACGCACCGACACGAGCAGCGGATGCTCAGGCGATCCCAGCGTGGCCCCGGCGGCGTGTTCGAGCTTCTTTAGGTTCGCTGCGATCTCGCGATCGACCGCGGCAGGAATTTTCCCGTTCTGCTCGTAGTAGAGGTTGCAGACTGCGGTTGAAATGGTGAACCCCGGCGGCACCGGCAACCCTGCGTTGGTCATTTCCGCCAGGCCCGAGCCCTTGCCGCCGAGCACGTCCTTCATGTTGCGGTTTCCGTCGGCCTTACCGGCACCGAAGAAGTACACGTGTTTTGCGCGCTTCCGCTGCTTGTTTCTCGCCTTCTTCGCCATATGTCTCCGGTTCACGATTGGAACAACTCGCCACCACGGCGGCTTTTGCCCGTGTTCCCTGTGTCCTCAGTGGTCGAGAGTTGATTTCGCAGGGTGCTTTTACTCCGCGCTGAATTCGGTCATGCCTGCTTCGGCGCGACGTACGAAATATCGCCAATCTCGGAAATTCGATCGCTCAGCTCGCTGAGCAGCGCCAGCCGCGCGCTCTTCACTTCGTGGTCCGGCACCATGACCCGCACATCCGCAAAAAACCTCTCCAGCTCGGGTTGAATCGTCGCAATCGATGCCAGTGCCTTGCCCGGCTTGCGCGCATCGAGCGATTGCCGGATTTCCACGCCGACGCGGTTCAGCGCCGAGCGCAGGGCGACTTCGGCCGGTTCGGTCAGCCTGTCGGCGTTGTACCGCCACGACAGCTCGCCCGACTGCGCCCCGGACTGCTCCACGATGTTCTTGGCGCGCTTGTAGGCTTCGGCGACGGCTGCGAAAACGGGGCTCGTGCGAACGGCGGCGAGCTCGCGCGCGTAGTCGTGCAAGTCGGCCAGGCCGACTTGCTCGACGCGCCGGACATCCGCGGTGACGGCCTGAATCGCTTCGTACGCCACGCCGCGCACCTGCAGCACGTGGCGGACACGATCCATGAGGAACGCCGTGACGGCGTCACCATCCACGTCGGTCGATGGCGTGACGTCTGCGATGCGGCGTGCTTCACGCAGTATGGGCCCGAGCGTGGGCCGAACCTGCAGTCCGGTCACCGCCTCCAGATCCACGAGGATCTTCACGATGCCTTGTCCTGCGCGTCGCAAGCCGAACGGATCCCGCGAGCCCGTGGGCTTTTCCCCGGCGCCGAACAGCCCGACGATCGTGTCCACCTTGTCGGCGAGCGAAACCGCCGCCCATGTGACCCTCGCTCTACCGAGCTGCGCGCGGTCTGGTGCCGCGTCCGCTTCCACCCCGACCGGCAGGTAATGAAAGTAGATCGCTTTCCAAATCTCCTCCGGGTGCTGCTCCTCGCGCGCGTAGATGCCACCCATCGTGCCCTGGAGCTCGGTGAACTCGCGCACCATGTCCGTGGTCAGATCCACTTTTGCCAGGCGTGCGGCCGTGGCCGCCCTCGTCGCCGTCGCATCATCGGCGCCGAGGGCGTTTCGAGTGATCCACTCAGCGAGCTGCGCGATCCGTTCCGCCTTTGCCTTGTACGTCCCGACCTGCTTGTGGAACATGAGCGTCGCAAGGCTCTCGACCCGCGACTCGAGAGGTACGCGCCGGTCGGCTTCCCAGAAGAAACGCGCGTCGCGCAGCCGGGCGGTGACTACCCGCTCGGCATTGCGCGCAATCGTTCGTTCGTTGTCCGGCTCGGTGTTGATCACCGCGAGAAAGGCGTTCCTCAGCCTGCCGTCTTCTCCTTCCAGCGGGAAGTAATGCTGGTGATGAATCAGGGTCGTCGTCAGCACTTCCTCTGGCAGGTCGAGGAACTCGTGCGCGAACGTGCCAGCCACGACCGACGGGTACTCGACGAGGTCTGGCACCTCGTGCAGCAGGCCGCCGTTGGCACGAACGGTTCGGCTGACGCGGCCGTGGAGTCGCTGCGCCTTGGCATCCAGTTCACGAGCGATCTTGTTGTGCCGCTCGCTGCGCTCCAGGATGACGAAGTTCTCGAGCAATCGAGCTCGATACTCGTCGAACGAACGCACCTTGATCGCGCGTCCTGCCCGGCCGCTCGTGGTCAGGAAGCGATGCCCGTAGGTCACCGCGCCGGTCGACACGTCCTGCACCTGGCTGGTCTGCGCCGCCGACGTCCGGGCGATCGTGAAGGGCACGACGCGCCCGCCGTACAGGAACAGCATCCAGCGAATCGGCCGTCCGAACAGCAATTCACCGCGCCCATCCTCGATGGTGGCGTCCCAGTGCATTGCCTTCGGGAACGAAAGGGCGCGCAACGCTCCACCGAGCACGGCCGGCAGAACGTCGATGGTCGCCTTGCCGCGCTGACGTCTGCGGAATGCGATGTACTCCCCTTTCGGCGTCTGTACGCGCTCGAGCACCGAAACATCGACGCCCTGTTTGGCCGCAAACCCGGACGCTGCTGGGGTCGGCGCACCGTCCTTTGTAAACGCGGCAGCGACGGGCGGACCGTTGACCAGCTCTTCGAGATCGGTCTGTCGCTCGGGAACTCGCGCGATGCGCACCGTCAGCCGCCGGGGTGTGCTATACGTTTCGGCGGGCGCTTCAGGCGCCAGTCGATGCTCGCGCAGCTGCGACACGACGACCTCGCCGATCCCGTTTGTCAGCGCCGGCAGCCAGCCCGCCGGAATTTCTTCGCACCCGATCTCGAGGAGCAGCTCGCGATCCATCCTAGACGCCCTCGCCCGCGGAAACCGGCAGTCCGAGCGGCTCCTCGACGTATTTTTTCGCGATGCCGATGGCGAGCTGGCGCACGCGGAGGATGTACGCGGTCCGCTCGGTCACGCCGATGCTGTTGCTCGAATCGAGGATGTTGAAGATGTGCGAGCACTTGAGGCAATGCTCCAGTGCCGGCAGAATCAGCCCCGATCGCAGCAGCGCTCCCGCGAAGCGATAATGCTCGTCGAACAGTCGCCGATGAAAGGCCGAGAACTCGCCAGGCGGCAATTCGATGCCGTCATTGAACACGTACCTGGACTGTTCGACTTCCTCTCGAAATCGCACATCCCGATACTTCACACCTGACGCCCACTCCAGCTCGTACACGCTGTCCACGCGCTGCAGGACCATCGCGATCCGCTCGAGACCGTAGGTCAACTCGGCAGAGATCGGGGCCAGTTCGAGGCCGCCGGCCTGTTGAAAGTAGGTAAACTGCGTGATCTCGAGGCCATCGAACATCACCTGCCAGCCAATCCCCCAGGCGCCCAGCGTCGGCGATTCCCAGTTGTCCTCTTCGAAACGGATGTCGTGCTGCCGGGGGTTGACGCCGCAGGCTTCCAGGCTCTCGAGGTACAACTGCTGCACCTCGTCGGGTCCAGGCTTCAGCAGGACTTGAAACTGGTGATGCTTGAACAGCCGGTTCGGATTCTCCCCGAAGCGGCCGTCGGCCGGACGGCGCGACGGCTGCACGTACGCCACGCTCCAGTGCGCTGGGCCGAGGACGCGGAGGAACGTCTCCGGGTGCATGGTACCGGCGCCGACCTCGACGTCGAGCGGCTGTTGTATCGCACACCCTCGCGAGGCCCAGAATTCAGAGAGCTTGAAGATGAGGCTTTGGAAGGTCACTTCGCTCTGGGTCCACCAGCTAACATCTGCGACAGCACACGCACCGACCGCAATTCCTTCTCGAGGTGCATCGCGATCAACCTGCGGTGACACGCTTCGAGTTCGCGCAACGCTCCGGCCGGCACGTTGACCTCGCCGAGCAGGAGCGGATTCAGGGCACGGGCCCTGCGCAGAAATGCGCGCGCATCGTCCGACAACTGCGGATCCGCCTGATACACACCTTGCAGCCGCAGCACCCAGTACTCGAAGTAACGAGCCAGCCGCTCGATCGGGACTCCGACGGCCATCGCATCGACGACCGACGCGCCGAGTCGGTACAACGGTTCACTCGGGTCTGCCTCGGGCGCCGACTCGTCGAGCAACTCGGCGAAATACTCGACGTATCCGAGCGCGGCGCCTTCGACGGCCGACAGCGGCGATCGCACCGGCTCGACGTAGCGAAGACTGACCAGATCGCGACGCTCGCGCTCCATGTACCCGACCCGCCCGCACGTGAGCGGCTCGAGCGCACCTCCAAATCGCCGGCGGCTTTGACGCGAATTCTTCGCGACGCCGCGTTTCTTGCCCCTGTCGCGCGTCAGGAACACGACGATCCGGTCCGACTCGCCGAGCTTGTACGTTCGCAGAATCAGGGCATCGCCAGTGTAGAACGGCATCGTGCAGACAAAATGCGACTGTACTACACCGCGTCGCCGCTGTGGAACGATGCGTGGCGCCGTCGCCGCCGTAGCAAGCATACTTGACGCATCGGGCGGAACGTCGCGACAATCCGTTCATATCTCGCCACGCGGCATCCCGCATTTCGGCCGCGCTGTCACGAATCAGGAGTCGACTATGATTCGGCGTACCGTCTTTCAGCTCCTGATAGCCCTGGCCGCATGTCTTCTGCATGCGTCTGGGGCCGCGGCGCAGTCGCTCGATGCTGCGGGCGGCTATGCGTACCTGCATGAGAGCGACTTGTCGGTTCCAAGCGGCTGGTTCGCTTCCGGTGGCGGTAACATCAACTCCTGGTTCGGCTTCGTCGGCCAGGTGAGCGGTCATTACAAGACGATCGCGATCTCCGATCTCGACGTGAGCACGAAGCTGTACGTGTTCGGCGGCGGTCCGCGGATCAGCGTGCGGCAGAACCGGAAGCTTACATGGTTCGTTCAGGCGGTATTTGGCGCGGCGAGCACAAGCGCCCAAGTGAAGGGCTCTTCGGTGACTCAACCCACCACGACGAACTTCGCCAGACACTACGCCGCCGGCGCAGACATCAGACTCGTGGATCCTGCAGGCATGCGCGTGCAGGTCGGCGAAACCTTCATCAACGCAGCGAGCGAGACGCAGGCGGAATTCCACGTGATGGTCGGGATCCTGTTTCGAACCTGGCCCTGACGCGGATGCCTACTTCAGACCCATTCGATCGAGCGCCGCATCGTCCTCGCGCCACTCCGACTTCACGCGTACGTGAAGGTCGAGGAAGACTCGCGTGCCGAAAAAGCGCTCGAGGTCCTCGCGAGCAGCGGTGCCGATGCGCTTGATCATCTCGCCGCCGCGGCCGACGATAATCGGCTTCTGCGATTCGCGATCGACGACGATGGTGCAATACAGCTTCAGGATGCCCTTATCGGCGGCGGGTTCCTCGAACCTGTCCACGACGACCGCGCTCGAGAATGGGATTTCCGCCCGCGTGAACTGCAACAGCTTCTCACGCACGATTTCGCCGGCCAGAAACCGTTCGGGTTGATCGGTCAGGTAGTCCGGAGGATAGAGAGGGTCGCCTTCAGGCAGCCGCTCGATAATGGCTCGCTCGAGCCGATCGACGCCGTCGCCGGTGGTCGCCGAGATCGGGATGATTTCCTCGAATCGGTTCAACTCGTGTGCCTGCTGGATCATTGGCAGCAGCCTGGGCTTGCGGACCCGATCGATCTTGTTCAGGAGCAGAAAAACCGGCGCCTTCACGTCCTCGAGCAGATCGAGCACGAACCGATCGCCCTTCCCGAACGGTTCAGTTGCGTCGACGACGAGACCCAAAACGTCCACCTCGCGCATCGTCTCGACTGCCGCATCCACCATCCTCACGTTCATGCGATGCAGCGGACGATGGATCCCGGGCGTGTCGAGGAACACGATCTGCGCATTGGCACGGTGCGCCACTCCAAGAATGCGGGTGCGCGTCGTCTGCGGTTTGTCGGAGACGATGGCCAGCTTGGCACCGACGAGACGATTGAGCAGCGTGGACTTGCCGGCATTCGGACGGCCGACCAGCGACACAAACCCTGATTTCATTCAGGGAGTCTTCGTCGAGGCGAAACCCTGGCCGTTCTTGGCCATCGGCGCGACGATGTCTTCGGCGGATGCCGCCTTTGACATCCTCACCTTGTTGATGCGACGACGCTCCGCGTCCAGGATCTCGACGGTGAGCCCGTCCACGTCAAACCGCTCGCCCACCGCCGGGACACGGCCGATGTGAGACATCAGGTAGCCACCGACCGTTTCAAATCCCTGCTGTTCGATCTGAACGTTCAAGCGCTGGGCGACCTCGTCGATGTGAACCTTGCCGCTGAAGAGAAACCGTCCGTGGCCTTCGTCGACAATCGGTTCGGACTCGACATCGTACTCGTCGCGAATCTCGCCGACGATTTCCTCGAGCAGATCCTCGATGGTAACCAGGCCGGCCGTGCCCCCGTACTCGTCCCCGACGATGGCGATCTGCGTCTGCTGGCGCTGGAACAGCTTCAAGAGCTCGGGGACGCGTTTGCTCTCGGGAATCACGACGGCCGGCCGCAACAATCCGGTGATGGGCTGCGCATCGTCGTTCGAGCCGAGCGTCACGAGATCCTTCACGAACAAGAAGCCGGTGATGTTGTCGAGGCTGTCCTTGAAGACCGGGAACCGCGAATACTCCTGCTCGCGAAACAGCGCGCGCAAGTCGCCGACGGTCGCACTGTCGCGGATCGCGACGATGTCAGGCCGGGGAGTCATGACCTCGCGCACAAGCGTGTCACCGAAATCGACGATGCTCTGCAGCAGGCGGCGCTCTTCCGTCTCGATGAGCCCTTCCTGTTCGGCGGTGTCGATGTAGGCTTTCGCGGCCTCCGCCGACTCTTCCGCAGCTTCATCCGGCGTCGCCGGAACGCGCCGCGTGCTGGCCACCGAACGCGCAATCCTGCGTGTTACCGGCCCAAGCGAGCGGGCGATCGGCGCGAACGGAGGAAGGACCAGCTCGAGCGCGCGTTCGGGATCGTGGCCGACGAGCAGTAGTGGTATCAACAACTCGCAGACCACGACAAAGGCAGCCGCCACCAGGATGATGAACAGCACGATGTGCGCGCCCTCGACGCCCACCAGCCGGGCGAGTAGCGCCGTGGCGGTTCCGGTGACGACTCCAAGCAGCAGGCGAACGGGAATGAACAGGAGGAGCGGGTCGTCGAGATATTCGCCGATCGCGCCCGGCCGGCCGCTGCGCTCGGCCACGAGGCGCAAGGAGAGGCGCATCAGCGCGCTGAATCCCGCGTCGATTACGCCGAGATATATCGCGGCGCACGCGAGAAGGAATATTGCGAGCGGGATCAACGGCGTGCTCTTCCGATCAATCCGTCCCGCATCCCGGCGTTGCGCAGCAGTCGCTGCTCGAGCTTCCGCATCTGCCCGCGATCGTGCTCGTGATCGTATCCCAGAAGATGAAGGAGGCCGTGGAGCGCGAGCACACGCAGCTCGGCCGTAAGGCTATGCCCCATTTCTCTGGCCTGACGCGCTGCAACACCGCGTGAAATAACGACATCGCCCAAAAAGGCCACAGCCAGTGGCGAGGCCCGACCGCGGCGCGACCCACCCTCGCAAGGGAACGAAAGGACATCGGTTGCACGGTTTTTGCCGCGATACCGGCGGTTCAGAGCCCGCATGCGCGCGTCGCTCACCAGCGCCACGCTCACCACGCCGCGCGCCGTCGCGGGTGCCGCGCGCGGCAGCCACCTTTCAAGTCCGCCAATGCGCATCCGGCGGCCGCGCGCATCGGACGCGAACACGTGCAGCGCGCGCGCCGCGCGGCCCATGAGGGTCAGGACGAGCGAGTCGCGCCGTTGCCGTTCGAGAACACTTCGTACGCCTTGACGATCTGCTGCACCAGCTTGTGCCGCACCACGTCGCGGTCGTCGAAACGAATGAACGAGATGCCGTCGATGTGGCCAACCACCTTCATGGCTTCGACCAGACCGGACGTGCGTCCGGCAGGCAGATCGATCTGCGTGACGTCGCCCGTGATGACGGCTTTGGCGCCAAACCCGAGACGTGTGAGAAACATCTTCATCTGCTCGGACGTGGTGTTCTGAGCTTCGTCGAGGATGACGAAGGAATCGTTGAGCGTCCGCCCCCGCATGAATGCAATCGGCGCGATCTCGATGGTGCCGCGCTCGATGTATCGCGCGACGCGTTCGACGTCGAGCATGTCGTACAGCGCGTCGTAGAGCGGCCGGAGATACGGATTGACCTTTTCCTGCAGATCCCCCGGCAGGAATCCCAGCTTCTCTCCGGCTTCGACCGCCGGACGCGCGAGGATGATCCGGTTCACCTTCTTCGCGACGAGGAACGCCACCGCCTGCGCCATCGCCAGATACGTTTTGCCTGTGCCCGCCGGTCCGATGCCGAACACGATGTCGTGCTGATCGATCGCGTCGAGGTAGCGACGCTGATTGACGGTCTTCGGCGCGACGCGCCGCTTTCCCGCAGGCGTCAGACTGCCCCGCAGGAAATGATCGCGCAGATCGACGTCGGTTTTCTGCGCGACCAGATCGGACGCCGTTTTCACGTCCGCGGTCGATAGCTTGTACCCATCCCGGATCAGCGACGCCAGCTGGTCCACGACCCGATCAACCTTCTCGAGATCCGGCGGATTGCCTTCCACCAGCAGATCGTGGCCCTGGGTGCGGATGCGAACGTTGAAGAGCGATTCGAGGTGTTTGAGATTCTCGTCGTAGGAACCGAACAGCGTTTCAATTCCCTCTTCGGGGATGACAATGCGTTTCATTGAAAGCGTTCGGACGCTATCTCGTTGTCATACAATACTTTAGCTGCTCATTATACCGCCGCTACGGGCGGATTTTCAAGTGCAGTTCGTCGAGCTGCTTGCGGTCGACGGGCGACGGTGCGCCAGCCATCAGATCGACGGCGTTCGAGGTCTTCGGAAACGCGATCACGTCGCGGATCGACGACTCGCCGCCGAGAATCGCGACGATGCGATCGAGTCCGAGGGCGATGCCGCCATGCGGCGGCGTCCCGTACTCGAGCGCCTCGAGGAAGAACCCGAACCGCGTGCGCGCCTCGTCCTCGGTGATACCCAGACGCGCGAACAGGCGCGCCTGGAGCGCAGGATCGTGAATTCGAATGCTGCCGCCGCCGATTTCCG
The DNA here is from genome assembly GCA_046728115.1 of Acidobacteriota bacterium. Classification (GTDB taxonomy): domain Bacteria; phylum Acidobacteriota; class Vicinamibacteria; order Vicinamibacterales; family CAVVIG01; genus CAVSWN01. The sequence goes on from JBKPDW010000361.1 coordinate 9,671, forward strand.
ATCCGTTGAGCACGAGATCGTACGCCTTTGCGCGTACTTTTCCCGGATCCGTTTCGAGCCTGTCGACGTCCTCGTCGAGCGGCGATGTGAACGGATGGTGCATCGAGTACCAGCGGCCATCGTCCTCGTGATATTCGAGCAGCGGGAAATCGGTCACCCACAGGAGGTCGAACGCGTCGCTTTTGACGAGATTATCCTTCCTTGCGATCGCCAGCCGAAGCTGGCCGAGGAGCTTCGACGTCGTGTCGGGCTCTCCCGCGGCCAGCAGGAGCAGATCGTCAGCAGTGGCACGCACCCGTTCGATCGCCGAGCCGAGGAGCCCGGCGCCGAGCGCCTTGACCGAACTGAGCGGCGGTTCGCCGGGCCGAACCCAGATCAGGCCGCCGAATCCCATCTGCTTGGCCTGATCGACCAGCACGTCGAGCTGGCTGCGCGTGTAGCGATTGCCTCCGGGAACGGCGAACCCGCGCACGGAGCCACCGTCGGCGACGATTTGCTTGAAGACCCGGAATTCCGATCCCCGAAAGATCTCCGAGAGATCGTGGATCTCGAGCCCGCACCTCAGATCCGGCTTGTCCGACCCGTAGCGCGCGATGGCCTCCGCGTACGGCATCCGGCGGATCGGCAACGGCACGTCGCGGCCTATCTCCTTGACGATCTGCTGCATCAGCGGCTCGATCAACCGGAAGATCGACTCCGCTCTCGCGAACGACATCTCGACGTCGACCTGGGTGAATTCAAGTTGGCGATCGGCGCGCTGATCCTCGTCGCGGAAGCAGCGGACGATCTGAAAGTACCGATCCATGCCGGCGATCATGAGGATCTGCTTGAAGATCTGCGGCGACTGCGGCAGCGCATAGAATTCGCCCGGATGGATCCGGCTCGGCACGAGAAAATCGCGCGCGCCTTCGGGCGTCGACTTCGCGAGAATCGGCGTTTCGATCTCCCAGAAACCGGCGCCGTCGAAGTAGCGGCGAACGGCCATCGTGACGCGATGCCGGAGACCGATATTGTTCTGAAGCCGCGAGCGTCGCAAATCGAGATAGCGATACTTCAGGCGGACGTCCTCGGAGACCTGCGCCTCGTCCGCGATCTGAAACGGCGGTGTCTTCGCTTCGTTGAGTACTCGGATCTCGCGCGCCAGGACCTCGACTTCGCCCGTGGCCAGCCTCGGATTGACCGTGTCTTCCGATCGACGCTGCACAATCCCGCGGATGCCGACGACGAACTCGGAGCGCAGGCGCTTGGCAATGGGCATCAGGGCGTCGTTTTCGCGCACGACGACTTGAGAAATTCCGCCACGATCGCGGATATCAATGAACGTCACGCCGCCCAGGTCGCGAATGCGATGTACCCATCCCAGCAGCACCGCCTCCGCGCCGACGTCGTCTGCCCGCAAGGCGCCGCAGGTGTGAGTTCGAGTGAAGTCGCCCAATGCTTCGGCCATAGTTACGATTCAGTGTTGGCAGTTCGAGCGCGCCGGAAAGAACGCAGAGAGTGCGAGTGGCTGCTAGAAAACACGACGCTTCATTTCGACCTTGCAGATCAGGTTCCGCGTTTCAGATGCCTGTTGATATGAGACGCGACTTCGGTGCGCGGGACCGAGGTCTGCTGCCCCGTCTGCAGGTCCTTGATCGCCACCTCTCCGCGCGCGCGTTCGTCATCACCTAGGATAGCCACAAACCGCACGTGGCGGGCATCGGCGTACTTGAATTGTTTTCCGAGCTTGTCGGCCTCCGGATAGACGTCGGCGCGAAGGCCGGCCGCGCGCAATGTCTCGGCGAGCGCGAGCGATTGGCCGCGCGTATCGTGGCTCCAGATCGTCACCATTACATCGACCGAGCCACGCTCGACGTGTGCGGGAAACATGTTGCGCTCGGTCATGACCACCAGAATGCGTTCGAGCCCGAGGGAAAATCCGCACGCCGGCACGTCGCGGCCCAGAAACATCCCGATCAGCTTGTCGTACCGTCCACCGCCACCAAGACTGCCAGCCAGATCCGGCACCGCGATTTCCATGATGGCCCCGGTGTAATACGACAGTCCTCGAGCGATAGTCGGATCCAGGCGGATGTGCGCCGCGGCGGCTGTTCCCTCGGCGAGCGTCGCGATCGTGTCGAGTTGCTCCAGCGCATAGCTCGCGCGCTCATCCGCGCTGAGACGCGACCGAAGATCTGTGCGAGGGTCCAGTCCGAAGAGCGCCAGGCACTCCGTCGCCGCATGGTTGGCCACGCCCCGCCCGACGAGCTCCTCTCGCACTCCATCGGCGCCGATCTTGTCCAGCTTGTCGATCGCAACCAGCGCTGCATCCTGCAGCGACGGCGGCACGCCGGCGGCGGCCAGCAATCCCGTGAGCAGCCCGCGATGGTTGAGGCGCACCTCGAACTGATCGAATCCCAGCCGCGTCAGGGCCTCGGAGACCGCCGAAAGCACTTCCACTTCCACCAGCGTGGACGTCGTACCCAGCGCATCGATGTCGCACTGATAGAACTCGCGAAACCGACCGCGTGCGGGGCGATCGGCTCTCCAGACTGGCTGGATCTGATACCGCTTGAAGAACCGAGGCAGCTCGTTCTGGTACTGGGCCACGACGCGCGCGAGCGGAACGGTCAGATCGTAGCGAAGCGCGAGATCGGCTTCGCCGGTCGATTCGTGCTCACCCCGGCGCAGGATCTTGAAGATCAGCTTGTTGCCTTCGTCGCCATATTTGCCAAGCAGCGTCTCGATGTTTTCGAACGCGGGTGTCTCCAGCGGCTCGAACCCGTAATGCTCGTAGACGTCGCGGATGACACCAATCACGTATTCGCGGCGGCGAATGTCGTCCGGCAGAAAATCGCGCGTGCCGCTTGGGGGTTTAGTGGACATCGAAACCAGATCGCTTTGTATCTTCCTGTTTTCGTGGCGAATCGATTGCTCTGCAAATTGCTCACGCGTCAAACCTGAGCGACTACTTCGTGATGTAGTCCAGCCGGTAATTCACGTACCGGTCCGCGTAGTCTTGAATTCCCGCAACCTCGGCGTGCGTCAGCAATCGTTTCACCTTGCCAGGACTTCCCATGACGAGCGACTTGGGCGGCACTTTCATGTTCTCGACGAGCAGCGTGCCTGCGGCCACGATCGATCCGGAACCGACGTGCGCTCCGTTCAACAGAATTGCGCCCATCCCAATCAGGCACTGATTCTCGATCGTGCAGCCGTGAACGATGGCGCCGTGCCCGATCGTCACGTTGTCGCCGATCGTCGTCTTATGCATACCCGTCATCGCATGCACGACCGTGCCGTCCTGTATGTTCGTGCGCCGGCCCACACGAATTGTGTTGACGTCGCCCCGGAGCACCGTGCACATCCACACACTACTCTCCTCCCCGATCTCAACGTCGCCGATCACCTGCGCGCTGTCGTCGATGAACGCGGATGGATGGACGCGGGGCACGACGCCCCGGACTGCGCGAAGCACTGCTCGATTATAGTTGGCGAAACCCGACGGTTGGGAGTCTCCCGCCAAACCCGACGTCGCCGCCTTCACGAAGCAACTGTCTGCGTATTTCTATCGAAGGCGCGCCCGCGCCTCCTGGCGGATCTCCGGCGGTGTGTTGCGACCGAAAGCCAGCCGTTCGTACTGTTTCCGCGCATCCGCGGCACGTCCCAGCTGATCGAGGGTGCGCGCCAGATCCAGCCGGACGTCGTCCGCATCGGGACGCAGGTTCAGGGCGCGATCGTATTCGTCCACCGCGCCGCCCAGCCGCCCCGATGCCGCCAGGAGGCTGGCTTGTGCCGCGTGCGCGTCGGGATCGGCCGGCTGCAGCTCGAAAGCCCTCTCCAGTTCGCGCCCGGCGGCGTCGAGCCGTCGGGTCGAGATCAGGATTCTGGCCAGTCCAACACGAAACGGTACGTTGTCCGGGTCGAGCTCGACGGCCATTTCCAGCTCGCGGGCGGCCTCGTCGAGCCGCCCACGGGACGCAAGCAGGCCTCCCTGCAGGTCGTGGGCTTCGGCGAAGCGCGGATCGATGGCCAGCGCCGCCCCCGTTTCGGCGAGAGCGTTGTCGACGTCGCCAAGTCGCGAGTAACAGATCGCGATGCGATGATGCGCTTCCGCGCTCGTGGGTATCAGGTTGATGTACGTGCGATACGCGTCGATGGCCTCTCGATATCGACCCTGATCGAAATTTGACCGCGCGAGGACGATAACCGCGAACGCATTCGACGGATCGCGGTCCAACGCCGACCGTGCCATCGACGCGGCATCGGCAGGCCGACGGTCCTCGAGCGCAGCGTTCGCCTGCCGGAGCGCGTTGAACACGCCGATCATGCGCTTCGGATCGGGTCGCATGCGCGCCGTTTCGTCGACCCGGCCGACGGCTCCGCCGACGTAGCCGAGCGCCGCCAGCTTTGCCGTGGTGTCGCGATCCATCCGGCGCTCGCTCATCCGCCCCCGATTGCCGCCGCTGGTTTTGTCGAGCGCGGCGCGGAGAACGGCGGCTCGCCCGGGCTCGCGGTCCAGCAGGTTCGTCAACTCACCCGGATCGCGTGCGAGATCGTACAGTTCCGGCGACGGCGCATCGATGTATTTCCACTGCGCGTCCTGAATCGATCGAAGGGGCGCCCAATTCATGTACAGCAGCGGGAAATAGGTCTCCGCGTAGGCGAACGGCCGCGTCGAGTCGGCCTCGCCACGTGCGATCGACGTGAGACTGCGGCCTTGCGCCGCGGTCAGCGGCGGCGCACCGGCGAGGTCGAGCAGCGTTGGGGCGAGATCGACGCCGCGCGCGAGCGCGGTGACGCGGTGGCCGCCCGACAGGTGGCCGGGCCACGACAGGATCAGCGGCACGCGCAGGGTTGCCTCGTACACGAAGACGGCGTGGGTCGCCTCGTCGTGCTCGCCGAGACTCTCCCCATGATCGCCGACGACGGCCACGATAGTGGATGCCGCGTCACCCGCACTGTCCAGGCGATCGAGCACCGACGAAATCACCGTGTCGTCGAACGCGATTTCGCCGTCGTAGGGACGATCCGCGAACTGTTCGCTGAACGGAGGGGGCGGGATGTACGGATCGTGCGGATCGTACAGATGCAGCCAGAGAAAAAACGGCACCGCGCGATCGGCACGGCTGTTCAACCACTCGATGGCTGCCGCCGCGGTGCGATCGCCCCGCCGCTCCAGGTGCAGCCGATCGTCGTAGATGTCGAATCCGCGACCGAGACCGTATCGGCGATCGAGAACGAACGCGCTGACGAACGCGCCTGTGCCGTATCCGAGCTCGTGCAGCCTCGTCGCCAGCGTCGGGATGGTCTCATCGAGCGAAAAGTTTCCGTTATTCCTGACGCCGTGAACGAATGGATACAAGCCGGTCAGCAGGCTCGCGTGCGCCGACAGCGTAATCGGCGCTGCGGCAACCGCACGTTCGAACAGAACCCCTTCGCTGGCGAGCCGATCGAGGCGTGGCGTATGCGCCCGACGATATCCGTACGCGCCGAGATGGTCGGCGCGGGTCGTGTCCAGCGTGATCAAGAGAATGTTCGGTCGCGGATGACGGCCCGCGCGGACGGCGAGGAACGTGATCGCCAGGCCGGAAAGGCCGGCGAGCAAGGCGAGAACCATCTTGCCCCGCCGTCCTGCCCCGCTCGCCTTTGCGGCTCTGGCTGCCCTACTGGCTGGTCGGCCTGCGACCGACTTGCGAGACGACATTCGGCAGATTTGCGCGCTTCAGCATATCGTTGAACGCGCCGAGATCCTTGCTCAACACCTCGTTCATTTGTCCCTGTAATGCTTTCAGTTTCGCCTCGAGATCCTGATGGACGGCGAGCTGCTGGCTGGTCGGCTTGAAATCGGCGCTTTGCAGACCGTTGCCCAGATACCCGAACTTCTGCACGAGCTTCGACCCAAAGCGCACGTTGTCCTGGCCGCGTCCTGTCGCCCGCAATTCGACGAGGATACCTTCAACGGCGATGACCTTCTGATCGAGATCGTCGGCCGCCTTCTTGAGTTCCGTGTCCTGGATGATGTTCTTCAGGTTAGCGATCTGATGCCGCACGAGCTCAGCGCTGTTCACCGTGTCGATCGCGCTGCCGAGACTTCGGCGTACGGTCGTCAGCAACTGCTGCTGCGCCGCAATGTCCGCCTCGGTGCCTGCGGAGTGCGGGTCTTTCAGCACTCTCAGCTGCTGCGAGTACTCGCGGCCCCCGATTGACAGCTTGACGGTGTACGTGCCGGGCGGCTGCAGGATGGCAAACTCTCCTCCCCCACCACCGAAGCCCCCCTCGCTCTCGCGGAGCCCGTTGGGACCCACGCGGATCTCCGGCGCATACAACGGACTCGTGCGGTACTCCACCCGCTTGGTTGCGCTGTCGCGCAAATCCCAGTAGATGCGATGGAGGCCAGGCGATTGAGGTCCGTTCAATGTTCGGACGGTCTGCCCTTTAGAGTCCTGGATCGTGATGGTGACGTTCCCGCTCGCGGCGGACTTCAGGTAGTAGTTGATGCCGGCTCCGTACGGCGGGTTCTCGCCTGTCGTGGGATCGTCGTACGGGATCGCGGGCGCCGTAATCGCGCGGAAGCGATATGCGGGCCGCGGCGCGAACAGGTGCGCGTCGCCGTTGAGGACCTGCTGAGTCATCTCGCGCAGCGGCGTGACGTCATCCAGAATCCAGATGCCGCGGCCATACGTGGCGATGACCAGATCGTTGAACTGCTCCTGCACCACCAGCCAGTACACGGGCGCGTGCGGCAGATTCATCTGCAGCGGCTGCCAGTGCTCGCCGTCGTCGAACGAGACGTAGGCACCGTTCTCAGTGCCGAGATACAGCAGGCCGCGCTTGACCGGATCTTCGCGGACGCAGTGGGCATAGCTGAGCATGCTCGGCTCGATGCCGTTGGTGATCTTCTTCCATGTCCCTCCGAAGTCGGTTGTCTTGTATACGAACGGATCGCGGTTGTCGACCTGGTGGAAATCCACCGTGATGTACGCCGTACCCGTGTCGAAACGCGACGGGTCGATGCTGCTCACCGTGCCGAACTGCGGCAGGTTGGGAATGTTCTTCGTCACGTTCGTCCATGTCTTGCCGCCGTCGCGCGTCAGCTGCACGAGGCCGTCATTGCTTCCGACCCAGATGACTCCCGCTTGCTTGGGCGATTCGGCAATCCGGTAGACGACGTTGAAGTATTCGACGCCGATGTTGTCGGGCGTGAGCCCGCCGGAAATTTGCTGCCGGCTCTTATCGTTGAGCGTCAGGTCCGGGCTGATCTCCTGCCAGCTCTGGCCGCCATCGGTCGATTGATGGACGTACTGGCTGCCGATGTAGACCTTGTTGTGATCGTGCGGCGAAATGTGGAACGGCGCATCCCACACAAAACGATATTTCAGATCGGCTGGGATCCCGTTTTCGTTGTCCGGCCACACTTCGACGTCTCGCATCTGCCGACGGTTCTCCTCGTACCGCACGACGATGCCTCCTACGCTGCCCGATCCCGAGGCCGTCGACCAGACGATGTTCGGGTCCACCGGATCGGGTGTGGCCCAGCCGCTCTCGCCGCCTCCGATCGCATGCCACATGCCGCGAGGAATGCCGGCCCTGCCCCCGCCACCGCCGCCACGGCCGCCACCTTCGTCGAGCCGGCTGTTGCTTGGACCCCGGTAGGAAGGACCGTCCTGCTTGTTGCCGTACACGTAGTATGGAATCTGGTTGTCGACCGTCACGTGGTAGATCTGGGCGTTCGGCAGCCGCTGCTTCAGCCACGTCCGTCCGCGCGTCTGCGAAATCGACACGCCCTGGTCGTGGCCGACGATCATGCGGTTCGCGTTCGTCGGATCGATCCACATGTCATGATGATCGCCGCCGGGGGCCTCGAGCCCCGAGGTCGCGACGAGCGTCGCACCGGCATCGATCGACTTGCTGAAAGACGCGTTGAGGTAGTACGTCTCGTTGTCGTTGTCGGTCGCGACCGCCATTCTCGCGTAGTACGCCGTGCGCCCCATGGCATTTCGATCCGTGTTGATCATCCGCCAGTTGTCGCCGCCGTCGTCCGATCGCCAGATCTGGCCGCGGTCGGTGTCCTGGCCCTTCAACGGCACGCCGTCGCCGGTCTCGATCGTCACGTAGATCCGCTTCGGGTTCGAGGGCGCGATCACCGGCATCACCTTGCCCACGGGTTTTGCGGGCAAACCGCGGCCGGTCAACTTGCGCCACGTCTCGCCGCCGTCGCGCGACATGAAGAGGCCGCTGCCCGGCCCACCGCTCTCCCGTCCCCACGTGTGGATCTCGATCTGCCACATGCCCGCGAACAGGATCCGCGGGTTGCTCGGGTCGAGCGTGAGATCGGAGCAGCCGGCATTCTCGTCGACGAACAGCGTGCGCTGCCAGGTGGCTCCGCCATCCGTCGTACGGAAAACGCCGCGTTCGGGCTGTGGCCCGTAAGCTGTGCCCAACGCGCAGGCGAGCACGATTTGCGGGTTCGACGCGTGGACGATGATGCGTCCGATTCGGCCCGTCTTCTCGAGGCCGGCGCGAGTCCACGTCTTGCCCGCATCGGTGGACTTGTAGATGCCGTCGCCGAGCGAAATATGGCTGCGAATCCACGCTTCGCCAGTCCCTGCCCACACGATGTTCGGATCGGACGGCGCGATCGCGAGCGCACCGATCGACTGAGACGTCTGTTCGTCGAACACCTGCTGCCAGTGCACGCCGCCGTCGGTCGTCTTGGCGATGCCGCCGGATGCGCTGCCGGCGTAGTAGACGAGCGGGTCGCCCGGCACGCCCACGACCGCCGCGATGCGATTGCCTTCAGGGCCGACAAAGCGCCAGCGTAGATCGCGATAGACATCGGGAGCCGGTCTGGCAGTTTCGCCCTGTGCCAGGAGCGCGGCACCTGAAAGCACCGCTACGATGACAAGAAGCAGCTTCTTCATGGAAACCTCTTTTGCCGGAGAGGACGCTGGGCGTGCCGTACCCAGCGTCCTCAGTATCCGCTAGGAGCCTTGATGGCCAAGAATCTTTGCAAATGGGTCAAGTTTTCTCCATCAAGGCGACTGCCCCGCCGGAGGCGGGGCAAAAAACATAGCGGCTAGCGAGGCGGAGCGGCCTGACATGCTTGCGGGTTCGAGGCTCCGCCTCGCTAGGCGTTGGATGCCGTCAGAACCGGTACGCGACCGAGATCTGGTACGCGCGAGGCGGATGCCGGTTGAACACTCCCAGGTAGACCGACGGCCCGCTGTACAAGCGGTTGGCGCCCGTATCCCACTGCGTGTACGCGCCCGTGTTGAACGCGTTGAAGATATTGAGCGCCGGCTCAACGCTCTGATTGCCCGCGAATCTGAAGATCCGTCCCACCTTGAGCTGCAGGTACCGGTTCGTGTCGTTCCGCGTCTGACCCGTGCTCCGAATCGGATCGGCCGCGCATGGCAGCGCGGCGGCGCCGCAGAACCTGATGGTCGTCGCGAGCGGATTCGATTGAGTGGTGCCGTTCGCCAGCCGAACGGTGCCCGGTCCGAACACCGGATCCGCCGCCGTCAGCCGCGTGAGCACCGGCCCCACGTATCCGCCGGCCTGAATCACGTAGCTGGCGCCGATCGAGAGATTCCAGGGGGCGAAGTACTGACTCGCCAGCCGAACCGAGAACGGTCGATACGCTGCACCCGACTCGCGCCCCCCGCCGTTCAGCGTGTTGTCGTCGCCGTTGCCGAACAACTGCGTCGAGAGATCTCCGTCGTTCGCAAATGCCCCAGGCTGGACGAATCGGGCCGCGTCGGTTGGATTCCACGTCCCCTCCAGGTGCTGCCACTGCCGCGTCAGGCTCAACACCATCTGGAAATTGTGCGACATGTTCTTGGCGACCGTTCCCTCCAGGTTCGAGACGACGACGCGCGTCCAGTCGCCGTTGGTCTCCTTGTACACGATGCCCTGGTTCGGATCGATCAACCCGAACCCCCCGAACGGCTGGTTCGGCCCCGACGGGTAGATGCCGTTGATGTCGACCCGCTCGAACTGATCGTGATAGATCCGGCGTGTCGCCGAAATGTCGGCGCTGATCGAGCCGCGGAATTGATGGCGGAAGCCGAGGACGAATTCGTGGGTCCACGGCTGATGCAGGTTTGGATCGAATAGCAGCGACGGATCGACGCTCCGGGTTGGCGGCGTGATCACCGTCGTCTGCACGCCGGCCTTGTCGATGTACACGTCGCGCGTCGTTACTCCGCCCGTGTTGCCGAACGTGACGATGTAGTCACGGCCGTTCACCTGTTCATAGAGGCGCGAGTAGCTGGCGCGCAGGACATTGCGCGCGTCGTTCGTCACGAGGTACGCAACACCCACGCGGGGTTGGACCGCTGTGCTTTTCTCGCGGTAGATGTTCAGCAGTTCGTCGTGGCGCCGGATCCAGTCGACGCGCAAGCCGACGTTCGCCGTGATCCTCGGATTCGGTCGCCATGCGTTCTGGGCATAAATCGCGGAGTCCTTATCGTGCTCGGAGATCGTCGGCAGCGTGTCCGGCGTCCGGTAGCGATAACGCCAGGGCACGAGCGGGCTGTTCAGATTGTTCGGATCCGACAGGCGCATCTCCTGCAGATCGAACCCGTCGTTGACGTAGTTCGTCGTCGTGTCGCGCACGAGCCGCGGGGCCGACCAGACGCCCGTCTTGAATTCGTGCGAACCGCCCCAGCCTTCGATGAAATACGTGAGATCGCCTCGAAGAGTGAGCATCGACGTCGGCGAGATCGAGATGGACTGGGGCGTGTTCATGTTAACGAGCGCACCGGTCCCTGTCGGCAGGCCGCCCGAAATGAAGATGTCCTGGTGGACGGTGATCTGAGG